>DATFJT010000251.1:0-3090 GCA_035269065.1 Saprospiraceae bacterium
CACCACAGCTATCACCGTTCCCAAGCCAATACCGGCATCTACACTTCTGCGTGGCCAATATTCCGTTTCTGCCTGCGCTGACAAACTTGAAGCATAAAAAAGAAAAAATAAAAACAAAAATATACTGCAAAATTGAGACAATCGCATATGCTGAATTTAAATCTAAAATTAGGGTTTCCTTCAAAAAATTGAATGGCACTTGGATCAGTGAAAATGCTAATTCCCCTCAATCACCGCCTTCAATTCTTCCAGATCTTTACGTACCATCTTTCGCATAGAAGCTTTCATAAAGACACTCATGATACCACTCATGATTCTGGCACCAATGGTTTGTGATTCAGCCTGAAAAGACATACCCATTTGGCAGCATTCACCATGGTCTTCAATGAACATCCTGGATTTGTATATCATACCGTGATTGTGCGCTTCGGTTTCATAGTATTGTTTGGGCTTTGAGTCGATCACCCACATGGTTTCTTCTGCCTTTTTACCCATTACAGTGCGTGTCTCTCGCCACTTTAAGCCTATTATTCCCTCTGATGGCTTTTCCAGAATTTCCACTTTGTCAATGGCACTCTGGCGATCCTGGGATCCTTCAATATCCGTAATAAGCTCCCATATCTCTTCCGCAGAAGCTGCCACTTCAATTTTTTCTTCCATTCTCATCGCTATATCGTATTGTTGCTCCTAAGATATGGCTTTTGGGCCAAAACACTTTACCAGGGCTTCTCCATATCTGCCCGGGAAAAGTCCTTATCCACCTTCCTCCATGTACTGTTGCATTGATCATGTATCATGAGCGGATCCTTACTCCGAAACCACCTTGAAGCTAAGGCGACAGGCACCAAAAACAGAAAAAACACGAGGGACAAAACCAATGGAGGCACAACACGCCCCAGGACACCTGCCAAACCGAACCAAGCTCTTTCCAACCACAATGCAATGGTCCGCGACATCAAAGCCGCAAGAGATACAACAAGCGCGGCAACAAAGGCAAAACGCCATTCCTTCCACACATAGAGCATCAGCAGGCCGGCAACAATTGTCAGGGCCGTTTGATAGGGGTTGGATCGATATGACTTTGGGCTACTCAAAACAAAGAATAAATAAATGGTGCTACAGCACTACTTCCACCAAGCACAATGAGAATGCCCAATAGTAACAAAACGATAATCAATGGCATTAGCCAAAACTTCCTGCGCTCCAGCATAAATTGCCATAAATCTCTTAATGCTTCCATGATCCAATGACTTGTTGTTGACAAAGATAGGGAACTTGTTGCTTCGACAGGTATTCTGCCAACAGTGCATTGTACAGTGCCGTGGGATGCCCGTCTCCTTCAATATATAAACCCTCCTGCTCATCGGTAAAAATCTTAGACAAAGAGATGCTTTCCACCGATTTCTCTCTTAAGGCTTTTTCAAACTCAGCCCGCCATGTCCAATCGTCCACAGACTGGTCCAGCAATATTATAAACTGGGTATGGTGATCCTTCCATTTCTCCTTCAGCGCCTCAAAAATGGCCACCGTGAGTGCTATATCCTCCCTATCAATATCTATCTGCTCTTTTCTGAAATGTGTGTGCGCAATGTCTGAACGTTGCCACATATCACGCAAGGCACGCGTCAGCTTATGGTCTCCACTTACTTTATCTGCTGGCCCTGAAAATTGACCAGAATTCACGAGACTGGCTGTCCTGATTTCATATTTGGGGCCATTGAAATCCCAGGAAGCATAGCCCGCAGCACGTCGCACATGGTCGGGGATGAATAAATAGAAAGCGAGTCGGCAGTGATGAGTTGTATCCAGCTTACCAGTGGCCTCAGCAATATCCATCAGCCTCAAGGCATGATGCGGGCCGTAGCCGTGAAAACCAAAATTCAGGGTTTTGAAATATCCTCCTGTTGCCCGGTTGAACTGGGCCGGCAAAGTCTCTTCATCGTTCAAACCCTCTCCAAATATGAAAGAACCACCCATAAATGCTGCCCAGGCAGTATCAGGAACCGTATCCTCCGGCACCGCTCTCCAGCCATCTCGAAATTGATAGTTGGCCTCATAGAGCTGCTTTTCACCGAGTCGACAGTTCAGCTCCACCTGCATCTCATCGTCCCTGGCTGCATAACCAAGTGTTGGATGATAATCCACATAGTTTGAAGCCACTTTACCGTCTATTTTGATTTCTTTCTTCTTTCCTTGTCGTGTATAGTCCAGGTAGAGTTCGTAGAGTAAGAAAGCAAAGAAAATAGCCGCAAGGTTGAAAGCCAACTGTTTGAGCATCACTTTCTTCCAACGAAAGCCAAAAAAAAGAAGGATAAGGGATATCCCCAAGAGGCTCAGGGCCAGGCCATTGTCCAGGATATATTTCACCATCGGCCTCAGTCTTTTTTATATTTGCGTTCCCAGTCCCGGCCTGACAATTCTTCTATCTGATCCGTTTTGAGATACAAATAATTGCCAATAACCAATACATCCATCTCAGTTGCCATGAAACAACGGAAAGCATCTTCCGGGGTACACACAATGGGTTCGCCCCTTACATTAAAACTCGTATTGACGAGCATGCCGAGGCCTGTTTTGGCTTTGAAAGCCTTTAACAATTGGTAATACTCTGGGTTTCGATCTCCATCCACTGTTTGGACCCGCGCCGAGCCATCGACATGCGTAATGGCTGGCAGATCACTTTTCGTCACCTGAAGTCGCTCCTTCATGTCCAGGGCATAGTAGGACTCGTCAAATGAGAATTTACTGCTTGCTTTGACCTGTGACGTAAGCAGCATGTAAGGGGACTCTCCCTCCAGTTCAAAATATTGGAGGGCATCTTCTTTCAGCACACTTGGGGCAAACGGGCGGAAACTTTCCCGGTATTTGATGCTGAGATTGAGTTTTTGCTGCATGTCCCGCCGGGTGGGATCAGCCAATATACTCCTGTTTCCGAGCGCACGTGGACCGTATTCCATGCGTCCCTGGAACCAGCCCAGGATCTTTCCGTCGGCCAGTAAATCTGCAGCTTTCTCACAAAGCTTATCAAAATCGTCCATATGTTCTGCCCGGGCACCAAATTTACGGTTCATGCGCTCCACTTCTTTCCCA
>DATFJT010000252.1:0-2757 GCA_035269065.1 Saprospiraceae bacterium
TGGGTTTAGTTAGGGTATCCTGAAAAACCTAGCGTTCATATCGACAAAATAGGTTTGTTTTCGCTATAAAAATGGGATCTTTTGAGGTAATTATTCATTTCTTTACAAATCATTTTCTCTATTTTATTAATTTCCTTTCTGAGGCTCCATAAATAACCATAGAATTGAGATTTTAAAGCCAAAATAAAGCTTTTCGAAAGCTTTATTGCATTCATTGCCAGGAGGATAAGTTGGATAGCTGCATAAGATGTTTGTTCTGTTTTCATTTTTATCTTTTCTAAACCATACCTAGTTTTAGCTACTCCAAATTGGCCCTCGATTGTGTTTCTTTGGTTTCTTTCTTTTTTCTCTCTTCTTTTTACACTTTCACTTTTTTGAGGAGGTCTACCCACTTGGGTGCCTCGATGTTCTATTCCATTGGCTTTTAGGAATTTGCGATTTTTTCTTGTTAGATAAATTTGATCAACAAGTACAACCTGCGGATAATACCCATATTTGTCTTTGTAGGCTTTTAAACAAGGTATGAGGCGTATACCTTCATTAAAGTTATCAAAGCTGATCAGATCAGCTGTAACGAAGCCTTCGGTTTCTGACAAGTGGATTTTTGCTCCAAATTCTGTGTCTTTTCCAGCTTTGCCTCGTTTAATTGGGCGAACATAGTACTGTTGTAAGCTTACAATACGGTCGGGCACACTTCTTTTTCCATTGTAGTACATTTCCGTTTGCTGATCTAATACTTTTAGGATCATCTCTAAACTCGTCCAATCCTGTTGATTAAAAGACAGCTCAAGTCTGTGAGCCTCCAACTTCTCCAGCATATCCGCTATTATTCCGCAGTTTCTTTTCAAGTAGTTAATTTGCTTCTTTTGCATCTTGCGATTGTCTTTGTGGTTCTTTCTTCTTTTTTTGGAATAAACTACAAATTGCTTTTGAGCTTTGCGCCGGTAGGTGCGTGGCTTTTTTTTCCATAGCGATTTTCGCACCTCGTATAATTTATCTATCAATTGTTCGCTTTTGAGGCGACATTCGCTCAGCACCTTTACATCGGTTGGGTATGTTATATTCTGGGGAGCAACCGTGGCATCTAATTTTAACGTTCCTTTATTTTGCTTGCCATTATTGTCATCATCTGAAGGCTCGTTATTTGTATGCTGAGACTCATTGTCTGACCCCGCGTCGTTGTTGTCTGTGTTTGATTGCTCCTTATTAGCCTTTCTGGGCATTCTTGTATGTTTTATAGCTCCATGCTTGATGGCATACTCGATCATAATATCGTTGAGCTTTTCAGCTCCTGCGTTACCTAATCGCCGCCGAATGTATACAAATAAAGAGGGGTCAAAAACCGGCTCCGTTGTGAATCCCGGCAGTCCTACAAAATATTGCATGTAAATGTTTTCTTGAATGGCTAGAATGGTGCGCTCATCAGACAGGTTCTCAATATGCTTTATAAATAAGGCACCCAACACGACCCGCAAGTTTTTGCTTGGCCGCCCGGTGTTATCGGACAATTGATCCAGAAAAACTTGAGCCATATCGTCCCAAGGCAAAATTTTCTCTAAAACCACCCAGCGATTCTTAGGATTCAAATTCTCAGAAAAGGGGTTTGAAAATAGTGTATGTCTTGTCTCAGATGCGGAATTATAGAAGAACATAAGTGCACGATATTTTCTACAAAATACGGATTTTTCATGCACTTTGGAAATAAAAAACAACTTTTATTAATTTTTACTTGCCTAACTTTCAGGCCTTTATATACGGATTGAGGGTTTTTCAGGAGACCCTACCTACTTCACACATAGCTCGTCAAGGGTGTAGGCCATAAAAAGTAGCGGCGGCATCAAGAATGTTGATGCCGCCGTTACTTTTTAGCTCCCCGTGGTGGCTTCACCCCCGATAACGCTCAAAATACATGGTGATCTCGTCGTCGAGGTAAATGGACCCATCGCCTGAAGTATAAACATCTATTTTCAATGTGGCAATATCTGCTGAATACTCAACTTCCCAAATAAAATTAATTCCATAATAATGACCTTCATCAGTAGCTCGTCTATAGTGCATAGGCCTGTAATCGGTAGGAGAAATATTTGAATTTCCACTTAAGGGAAAGTCATCATTTCCTGGAATATCATTATCGAAAACTAAAGCAAAATAAGCGGGATGATATTGTTTATAATCTATTGTATCAGACCTAGAACTGAAAAATTCTACAATAAATTGGTCTGGATAATCTTCTGATATCGAGATGTTAGAATTTGGCTTTAAGGCCTTACTAGATGGCATTCTCAATACATCAATTGCTTCAAAATAGTCTATGTTACCTTCATGTCCCACTCGTACATAAAAAGAGTCTGTTAAGTCATTGCACAAATTACCGTTATATCTCCATCTCGTAAAAAACATCTCCTCCTCGCAAAGACATTGCCCTTCCTTGCATATCATTTCAGATGAATCCTCGCAATATGACGACCTGCAAGGCTCTGACTCTTCAACAATCGGCTGCTCATCCTTATCTTCACACCCTATGAATAAAAGAAAAAGAAAACTGAGTACTAATATCTTATTCAAAGGATACATAAATTTCATTTTTGTGGTGATTGGATGCGACGAAAAACTTAGAAGAAACAAAGGATCCATCAGATAAATGCGTCGAAATGCTCATAATATTGAGATTTAAAGATTAATAATAATTTAATTTAGTTACAATTTTTTATTCAAGCAAAAATTTGGGGAGTTTTTTTCAATGTTTTTATATTGGTA
>DATFJT010000253.1:0-10711 GCA_035269065.1 Saprospiraceae bacterium
ATTATGCTGAAAGTTTGAGAAAGGAGATTGAAAGATCTCTTTCCACTTTAACAGATCGTCAAAAGGCGGTAATCAAGCTATATTTTGGCATTGGTGTGAAGCATCCGCTTTCTCTGGAGGATATTGGAGAGCGTTTTGGACTCACGAGAGAAAGAGTGCGCCAAATCAAGGACAAAGCCATTAATAAGTTGCGTTCTAAGACAAGAAGTAAATTGTTGAAATCATACATTGGTCAATAAAATATCCCTTTAACTACAATATATGGAAACAATTCACGGCCTGCACAATGCCATTGATGATGATTTGCTCAATTGGCGTGGACAGCAAAAGGATGCGCTTCGTCTGATTAAAATAGCAGGAGACCTCAAATACGATCGGGCTGTTGATCTGGTTATTTTCAGGAAAGATATTTTCGATGCCCGTCCCTCTGAAATTGTAGCTTTTCACCAGGTATCTGAGACATTTGGCAGTCAGCCGCTTGAAATGGAACAAAGTCTTCGCATAGTTTATTACCTGCAAGGAAAGGAAGATCTTCCACCATGTAAGATAGACATTGGAAAACTTTCCATGGAGTACAACGATGAAGGTGGTGATGCCAATCTTCACGACTTTATAGAGGATAAATTGGGCGATATTTTTGATAAAAATCCCGATTACCTGACTCCAAAGGACATCGTTTTATATGGTTTCGGCAGAATTGGTCGCCTGTTGGCACGAAGAATTATAGAACAAACGGGTGTAGGGCAGCAGTTCCGCCTCAGAGCTATAGTTTTGCGAGCTAAAATGGCGGATCCTGTTCAGGAATTAAAAAAGAGAGCCGCATTGCTCGAGGATGACAGTATTCATGGCAGCTTTAGAGGCGTTATAGATGTTGATGCTGCCGGTGAGCACCTCCTTGTAAACGGCAATAAAATCCGTGTGATATTCAGCGGCGATCCAGCGTCAATAGATTATACTTCATACGGCATCAATGATGCTCTACTCATTGATAACACCGGTATATGGAGAGATGATGCAGGCTTGTCTAAACACCTGAGACCAGGGATTGAAAAAATTATTCTAACAGCTCCAGCCAAAGGCGTTCCGAACATTGTTTACGGAGTGAATCACAAAAAGGAAGAATACGCAACGGAAAAACTATTTTCTGCTGCGTCCTGTACCACCAACGCCATCGTTCCTGTGATTTATGCGATAAATCAGGAAATGGAAATCGAGAGTGGTCATATTGAAACCATTCACGCCTATACAAGTGATCAAAACTTATTGGATAATTTTCACAAAAAGCCGCGCCGAGGAAGAGCTGCAGCAGTAAATATGGTGTTGACCTCAACAGGAGCGGCCAAGGCGGTTTCAAAGGTCATGCCTGAATTCGAGGGTAAACTCACAGGGAATGCTGTTCGAGTGCCGACCCCGGATGTGTCCTTAGCGATTATAAGTCTGAGTCTGAATAAGGCGGTGACCCCGCAGGAAATTAATGATTTATTGCTTCAACATTCGCTTACCGGAGATTTGTTTGAGCAAATTCATTTTTCAAATGATACGGAATTTGTGTCCAGCCATGCCATAGGTACGACCACTACCAGTGTGGTCGATGGTCCAAGTACGATCGTTTCAAAGGATGGGAAAAAAGTCAATATTTATGCATGGTATGATAACGAATACGGTTATGCCTGCCAGGTGGTAAGATTGGCTAAATATTTAGCGAATGTGAGAAGATACACTTACTATTGAGGCATCTGTTTAGCTCGCTTAAGGGCTTTAATATGTCATAAGAAAGATTTAAATGGTGGTCCTGAGCAATCGGGACCCCTTTTTGTTTTAATTCATAGCTTGTTTTACAGTTAAGAACAATAATCCATGAAAGCAAAATACCTCCCACTATTGCTCACCCTAGCGGTCATCATCGGCTTCATTGCGGGAATGCAGGTGCAGGAGGTGCCCCTAATCACTTCTCCGGATAAAAATGCTTTTAGAAAGTCTTCCGATGAATGGCAAAAGGTCAAAACGCTTATCAAGCGCTACCATCCGCTAGGTAAGAGGGCAGATAGTCTTGAGTATCAGTTGCTGAATGAGTTACTGAATGAGTTAGATCCTTACAGTCAATTCGTACCTTTTAATGCACCAGAATACTATGCCGGAAAGCTCAATGGAGTAGCTTCCCACTGGGGGGTAAAAGGCAGCGTCAGTGGAGATACCCTTCTTGTTATTGAAGTCGAATCCGCTAGTCCACTGTATCTAAAAGGCGTGCAGCCAGGTGATCGATTGATCATGTATGAGGATAGAATTGTATGGTTAAGCCATATTCAGTCAGAGAAAATACTGGAGATTCCAAATAAAGAGGTATTCGAAATAGAGAGCTGTTTAAGTGCAGTATCGTCGGATGGGGAAGAATTGTACATTAAGATCAAACAATTTGGCCCTAAGGCTTATCGGGAATTTATGCAAATCCTGGAAAACTTTCCCCAGGCCAGAAAACAGTTGGTCATTGATTTAAGAGGAAACCCCGGTGGTGATTTGAATCAGGCATTACAAATTGCCAACCAGTTCATCGATCAGGAAGAGAAAGATTTATTGCATATGCGACTGGGAAACAATAAGGAAAAAACCTTTACCAGCTCGGGCAAGAACTTTTTCAAACCTGGGACTATTCGTGTTTTCATTGACAGCCGAACGGCTTCCTCTGCAGAGATATTGACAGGTATCCTTCAGGTTTACGCGGATGCCCTGGTTGTTGGCAAAGAAAGCATGGGCAAGAATGAATTGATGAAGCGTTTCGAATTGGAGGATGGTGTCCTTTTCTTACAAACAGGATCTTATAGCATTAATGGCCTGGAAAATTTTGGCAACGGTAGGGGAGTGTTACCCAATGTGGAATTGACTTTGGATAGTCTGGGTCGGAATTTGTTTTCTGCCTCATCAAAAGAGGAGTTACTGGAGAAGTATTTGACTTTTCAATACAATGAAAGCAAAATTCCTGTAAAAGTTAGAGAGTTTCAATGGTTGGACCAATGCACAGCAGCGGAGCGTATGTTGTGGTTTGATATCATGTCGAGCCACATTCAGGAAAAAGAATTATTTAAGCTCCTAAAAAACTACGACCCTTATTTTGCGCTATCAATAGAATGAGCAGAAAGCTACCCTGATTTGACGGACGAGTCAATTGTGAAAAATGAGCCGCCCCCCTTGATCATAACTTACAATTCTGCTGCTGCGTTTTTCCAAAGGATCATAGCAGGATTCTGCCACTTCATGGTCAACAAGGCTTTCCAGCATTTTCCTGGTGGCCTGGGTATTAAGATGTTTTAGTCTATAAAAGGATAAGAAATATAAGGGACAGGCTAAATCGTGAATAACAGACTCACAAAACTGATTTCTCGTCAAACGAAAACCAATTTTATCTGTCTCAGGCAACAGATAGGCAGGTAAATTCATTGTACTCTTGTGAACAACGGTAAGCGGTCTTTGATAATAGTGGAGCAACGTATCTACTCTTGGATGGATCTTAGTAACGTATTTATTAAGCATGAATTCATCGCAAACAAGCAATTCATGAAGTGTATGATTCGAAAAATCCTGTACTTGACGAAGTTTGAGTACGGCTTCGCTTTCACTCATGGCGCAGGCCAATCCCCAGACTGTATCTGAGGGAAACTTGAGAATGCAGCCTTTTTTAAGTGCTGCAACTGCTTCAGCGATGTGGTATTCCAGGATGAGTGACACTGCGATACCTTTATAATATCAAATGAAATGATTAAATTTATTCAAAGTATTCCTGAGACACAAGTTAATATGAACCTGCAAAAATCCATTTTTCTTCTCCTTTTTATTGCACTGGCAGGTATTGTTCAGGCTCGTCATATCATCGGGGGGTATGCCACATATAGCCATATTTCAGGTACAACCTATCAGGTCAAGATGGAAATGTATCGGGATTGCAATGGAGGGGGCGCCGTTTTCGATGATAATGCATTTGTAGGTGTTTTCTATAGGCCGAGCCCCAGCACTTCTTACAGCCTGGTTCAGCAATTGGCCCCACGTCTTTCCTTCGTGGACGATGTTAATTTAAATAAAGAGCCGTGTATTGATTATCCGGCAGATACATGCGTGGAATTTGGGATTTATGAATTCAATGTTGATTTACCGGAAAGAACAGGTGATTATGTGGTCTCCTACCAGAGATGCTGTCGAAACAACGGAGTGGTTAATATCGTCTATCCTCCATGTGGTGTAGGAAGTACTTTTTACGTGGAGATCACACAAAAAGCCAGAGAATTGAGAAACAATGGACCAGAGTTTGTAGAGTTTCCACCTGTCGTGATTTGTTCTGATTTTCGATTTGAATACGATCATTCTGCAGTAGATGTAGATGGAGATTTGTTTACCTACGAATTTTGTGCCCCAAAATCTGGAGGAGGTTTTGGGGGGTCCAATGAGGGATTTAACTGTGGTGGGGCAAATGGTCCCACAGGTGTTCGTCCCAATCCCCCTACGCCACCGCCTTATCAAGATGTTGATTTTGAGGCGGCCTTTTCCGCTACACAACCTATACCGGGCAATCCACCCCTGAGAATCAATTCAGCCACCGGAGAGATCACCGGTTTTCCTGATGTCAATGGTCTCTATGCTGTTGGTGTATGTATTAATGAGTTTCGGGACGGAGAATTGATCGGCCGCTACATTCGTGATTTTCAATTTTATATTACAGATTGCGAGGCGACAGTCGAGGCTGGGGTAAGAGGAGCTGTTATAGACCAAAACGGGGATTTGGTTGTACGTCAATGTGGTCAGCGAAGAGTTTTCCTGGATAATACTTCAGCGGAAAGAAATAACATTTTTACATATCGTTGGACGACAGAAATCGAAAATGAGGTTTTTGAATACAGCGATTGGGACTTGACCCTGGAATATCCTGAATACGGCTCTTATCCTGTGACCCTTTTGCTCAATGAAGGGGAGGTGTGTGCAGACACGGTAGGTATTCGACTGGATTTGTTGCCTGGAGTAAATGCAGATTTCGAGACTGAGGTGGACTCTTGTCGTATTGCCCCCGTAGTCTTTAAAAGTACTTCTCAATCTGAAGCGGACTATAACCTAACTCATCTGTGGGATTTTGGTGAGGGCACCACCGGTCAGTCTGAGGAAATCAACCATTTGTTTTCAGAGCCGGGGAATTATGAAGTTTCTCTTACAGTTACAGACAGAAATAATTGTCAGGATACGCGTGTCAAACAGGTAGCCTATTATCCTACGCCTGTAGATGTAGCCATATCACCCAATATCATAAGAGGTTGTGTGCCGCAGCGGGTATTCTTTGATAATTTAACAGACCTGGTCAACGAAGATTACCAGATCATATGGGATTTTGGGGATGGAAATATAGATACGGCCCTAAGTCCTTACCATATCTACGAAGTACCGGGCACTTACTCTGTTTCCGTGGATATCACATCACCCATTGGCTGCAATATCAGTCGCACGTTTACGCGGCTGCTGACAGTGAACCCTTCCCCTGTAGCGGACTTTGAATACAGTCCCAAAACCCTGGACAGATTTCAGCGTGAGGTGCAATTTGAAAATTTATCCAGGAATTACTCCAGTCTCAGATGGGATTTTGGTCGAGGGGAAACCATCTACAGGGAAAATCCTGTTTTTTCATTTGCGGATACCGGACTTTACATTGTTTCTTTGATTGCGACCAATGAATTCAATTGTCTCGATACGGCCCAGGTCATGATAGATATTTATCCTAGTATTCGTCATTTTTTACCTAATGCATTTACCCCAAATCAGGATGGGAGCAACGATAATTATGGAGCTCAAGGTGTTTTCGGAGGAATTCAGGATTACAGTCTCCAGGTTTTTGATCGTTATGGTCAGAAAATTTTTGAAAGCAATAGTCCATTGAGACAGTGGGATGGTATAAATCAGAACAATGGCAAGCAGGCTCTCTCAGGTAGCTACCTCGTACGTGTTAAATTCCTTGATGGAAGAGGGAAGCGCTATGAAGACAAAAGCCTTGTGACACTTTATAGATAATTTTTGACAATCCTGAAAAAAGCTGTATCTTTGCAGCCTCATTAGAAAAAAATAATTTGGTCGCCATGGATGCTTTAAAGTACATACACGAGCAAGTAAGCGTGAAAAGAGATTTCCCAGAGTTGAGACCAGGGGACAATGTGGTGGTTTCTTATGAAATTGTCGAGGGTGACAAGAGTAGAATTCAAGATTTTAAGGGAAATATTATCAAGATCAATGGTCAGGACCAATTCAAAACCATTACCGTCAGAAAAATGTCCTCCGGTGTTGGAGTAGAGAGAATTTTTCCCCTGAACAATCCTCTTATTGCGGATATTAAAGTTTTGAAGAAAGGTAAGGTGAGAAGAGCCAAATTATATTATTTGCGAAAATTGGTAGGAAAGCAGAGCCGTATTAAAGAAAAATCAGAGTATTAATACGACTTGTATATAAAAAATATAGGTCCTGCCGTTCTAAACGTGCAGGACCTTTTTATATCAAATACTATGGTGGTACGCTTTTGTATTTTTTTTCTATTTATTTCACTGTCTGCTTGCCAACAAGATAATAGCAAGGTAAAACAAACACACACCCAACTCCAGGGAAAATGGATGACTAAAAAAGCCTATCGACAGGGCAAGAATACGCGGCTCTTGAATGATTTTTATTTGGAGTTTAATGATGCTTTAGTCCAACTGAATTTACCTGGTGAAACTAAAGTGGCTTGGTCGCTTAAAAAGGATACCCTGAACATAGTCGATCATCCATTCCAAAAAATGGTTCTGCACGATTTGACAGACAGTACATTGACGCTGTCCTTTGACTTCAATCAATACCTGTATTGGGTCGCGCTTGAAAAAGTGGAGGAAATACACTAATTTATTGCTTAATCGTTTTGGATTTAAATCAACCATTTGTTGTCCGGTAGGTTTTTCCTAAACCAATCAAGACTGATAAAATGAGGACCACACTTATCCTATTCTTTTCTTTTTCAATGGCTTTCAACGCTTGGTCCCAGGTCCAAACGGAGTTGGGAATTTTTAGAGATAACGAAGCCAAGGCCTATGTTGAACTTTTTCTTAAACTGGATCGGGAACTGCTGGTCTACGAGGAAATGATTGGCATGAAATACAGGACCACAGTTCCAGCCTGGGCCGGCCTGTATCAGGGGGATGAGCTATTATTTAGTGATAGTTTTGAAATAAACAGTCCTCTTCTCAATTATCCCCGGGACCTATTTTTTAATCGACAATACAATACACCAGACAAGGGAGATTTTACTTTGCGCTTTAAATGTCAAACTGCTCAAGGCCCGTTTAGCTTGGAACGAAAACTATCTATCGAGCCTCCGGAATATCAAATGACACTTTCTACACCCCTGCTCCTCGCTAATTATGGGCAAACAGATCAATTAAATGCACCCATGGTCAAAGGTGGATATCATTTGACTTTACTAAATGGTACAAACAGACGGGATCAAAAAAAGCTGGCCGTTTACACTGAAGTATATGTGCATCAGGAAAGTAGTAAGCACAAAAAATTTGTGCAGTTGTCTGTGTTTGATGAGGGTGACAACTTTCTGAAATCCCAGATTTTTCACGTGAATTCGTCCTATTCAAGTTCTTATGTCTTTGAAATGGAAACCTCAGACTTGAAATCGGGGGCTTATCGTCTTCAGGTGGAATTGAAAAGCTTTCCAAAGGGAACCGTATATGACTCCTACAGCCTTTACTTTTACCGAGAGAATCCATACCTGGGTAATCCTGAAGACTCAATTGTGCACTATTTACAGCAGGAGTATGTGTCTCAGTTGGAAGAGGCAGAGCTGGACTATTGTCTTCGGGCTGTAGTTCCTGTAGTGCCCCAAATATTTTCCGATCGTTGGGCACAAGTGGCGAGAAAGGGTACGATAGATGAGAAAAGATCTCTTTTGTTGGAATACTACATATTTCTGGATCACAACAATTATTTTCAGGAATTTCTGGATTATATGGAAGAGGTAGAGTTTTGCAACGAACAATTCGACAGTGGTTTTGGCTATGGATTTGAGTCTGACAGGGGAATGATTTACCTTAAATATGGACCGCCAAATGATCAATTCCAACAGGAACATGAATCAACAGCTCCTCCTTATGAAATTTGGACCTACAATGAGTTAAAAGAAACCAAGCAAACCAACGTAAAATTCATATTTCACAATCCGTCTCTTGCCCCCGGTAATTATACATTGCTTCATTCTACGGCAAGGGGGGAGTTATACAACCCAAGATGGAAACTGGATTTGTATAAAAATTCTCCGTGGGATCAGATGTCCAATGATATCAACGAAACGGAAGTACGGCGACAGTTTACCCGAAGAGCCGGAAGAAACTTTACGGATTTTTAATATCTTCGAAATTTTGTCGTTTTTCTGATAAATACCACCATGAAACATTTAAAGCGTAATCTACTGGCCGTACTGGCAATGGCTCTATTCGCATTTTCCGGCATGTCACAGGAAGTAGTGCTGAACGATAACTTACAATCCGCACTAACTGGCCAGCCGGACAATGAAATTGAAGTCTATCTTCTGTTAACAGAGCAATTGGATAAAGATGCGATGCAACAGATGAAGGCTGAGCGAGGACCTGCATCCAGAAAGGCACTTGTTCCGGCAATGATCCCAGCCTTACAGAGCATTGCAAAGAACTCCCAGGCTGATTTGGTAAATTTTCTCCTGTCAAATGGAGTTGAGCAAAATAGTATTCGTAGCTACTGGATCGAAAATATCGTTTATGCTCGTGTTCCTGAAAGCTTGATTCCTATGCTTTCCAGCAGAAAGGATTTGCTGGAAATAGGTCTCAGGACGGAAATTCAATGGATAGAAAGTTTGGAGGAGAAAGACAATGCCAATAGTAATTCCCTTTCTTCCGTGCTTTCCGAGGGTGGTTTGCAAAGAATCAATGCACCTTTTATGTGGCGGAAAGGATACTCCGGTTATGGCACTAAAATATTCATCATTGACAGCGGTGTAGACCCTTTCCATGAAGCGCTCGATCGTCAAAACGCCTGGCATAATCGCGACATTGACGAGGTATGGATCGGCACCGAAGGGGAGCCTTTTACATATGATTGTGAATCTCATGGCACGCATGTAATTGGGACATCTGTGGGATTGGCAAGAGAAAAACAGGATACGATAGGGGTGGCATTTAACTCAGAATGGATGGCAGGAAATCCTATTGGTTGTAACATAGGGTTCCCTCAAAACACCATTTTGGAAATGTTTCAGTGGTCACTAAATCCAGACAGAAATGTCAATACTACGGATGATGTCCCGGACGTAATTAACAATTCATGGGGAGATTTCTCACTAGGTTTTTGCAGCAATGTATACCGAAATTCTCTTGAGGTTCTTGAGAATGCGGGAATTGCAGTCATTTTTAGTGCAGGTAATGAAGGTCCCGGAGATCGCACGGTATCACCTCCGGGTAATTTGGAGATCAACCCTGTCAACCCCATGACGGTTGGGGCCCTTACCACTAGCAATAATATAGCAGACTTTTCAAGTCGAGGACCTTCTAGATGCTTTATAAACGGCAGCAGACCCATAAAACCCGAAGTATCTGCCCCCGGTGTAAATGTTAGATCAAGTTTGCCGGGTGACCGCTATCGAGAGCAGCAGGGTACGAGTATGGCTTCACCGCATGTTGCCGGGGCCTGCCTTTTGCTCATGGAGGCATTTCCGAATCTCACCGCCAGAGTGATCAAGGAGGCGCTTTATTTCTCAGCGAGAGATCTTGGTGATCCCGGGGAAGACAATGATTATGGTCGAGGCATTATTGACTTGGAGCGCGCTTACAATTATCTGGTTAGCCGCGGAAATACGCCCGTCAGCATCAATGTCAATCAAGATGTAGAGCTGTGGAATGCAGCCCTTAATCAATATGGTTGCGATACTGATTTTAGCGCTGATGTACAACTCTACAATGCAGGAACCTCACCAGTGACCTCCGTGGAAGTAGAGTTACATCTGGAAGGTACCAATCGTCGCAGCAGTTCTACCTGGACAGGCACTTTATTCCCTGGTGAAACTACCTGGTTTTCGCTAGATCCACTAGATGCCACTTCTGGTGAGTATGATGCCGTGTTGCAGATTACCAATGTCAATGGAAATGGCAAGGACCAAAGAGGACTCAATGACCAGATGAAACGAAAAGTGGATCTCAGAACCGGGAATAATTATGCAGTAAATCTCCAAGAAGCCTTTGGTGACCTTTGCAGCGGGAGCCGTGCTCTTGTCACAGTCAATGGAGCAGAAGACGCAGATCGCTACAGTTGGTACAGCGTGTTTCCTTTTGATTCGCCCGTTGGATCCACCCGTAGTTTCACTCCGGAATTGGAACCAGGCGAGAATCAATTCTACGTACAACCGGAGTACGATGACCAAGTGGGTATGGAAGCCCCCGTCGAATCTTCCCTGAATTTCGGATATTCCGGCGGGCGTCTGCAATTCGATGCACTTCAACCTTTTCGACTTCGCTCGCTGGACATTTTTAGTAGCGATTTCGGGCCAATAGGTTTCCTCATTCGAAGGGATAGAGATACGGTTTTTCAAACGGCCGGTTATTTTGCCACAGGAGGACTACAGACTTTGCCCATCAATCGCCTCATACCAGCAGGAAGAGATTACGAAATTATACTTTACAACAACCCT
>DATFJT010000254.1:0-2212 GCA_035269065.1 Saprospiraceae bacterium
CGGCGGTGTCTGATGACGCTTAAATTCATTGATATTCACCAGTCTCAGAATGCGGGCCACCAACTCCGGATCATGTCCTTTTTCAATGATCTCTTTTGGCCCTAATCGCAATTCTATATAATCATACAATATGGGATCAAGTTCCTCATAAGGCGGTAAGCTATCTGTATCTTTTTGATCCGGCTTGAGTTCTGCCGAAGGAGGTTTGGTGATCGTATTCCATGGAATGATCTCCTCATCCCGATTGATCCAGCGACTCATTTCAAAAGCCTCGGTTTTATAGACATCTCCAATAACAGAAAGCCCTCCCGCAAGATCACCGTAAAGGGTACCATAACCTACCGCCATTTCGCTTTTGTTGGTAGTGTTCAGCAGGATATGTCCAAATTTATTGCTCGTAGCCATCAACAAGATACCGCGGCAGCGGGATTGGATATTTTCTTCTGCGATACCACTTTCGGTTCCCTCGAAAATCTCCTTCAATACATGTTCAAAAGCGTAATAAGGCCGCTTAATCGGCATGATCTCGTAGTGAATACCCAAATTTCTGGCCAGGGCCTCCGCATCCTTCACAGAATGATCCGAGGAATACTGGCTTGGCATGAGTAGTACATTTACATTTTCCGGCCCCAGGGCTCGTGTGGCGATTACCGTGCTTAAGGCGCTGTCTATACCCCCGGATAAGCCAAGGATGGCTTTTTGAAAGCCCAGTTTATGAAAGTAATCCCGAACTCCGCGAACCAGGGCATTGTGCATGAGCTCAATTTTGTCTTTTTGATTTTCTTTGTGGGCATGTGGCTCATTTACAATTTGCTCCAGGTCATAAACGCGCAGGCACTCCTTGAAGTAAGGCATTTCATCCTGCAGATCACCATTGGCGGCACAAACCAATGAGCCTCCATCGAAAATGATTTCTGTCTGGGCCCCGGAATGGTTGCTGTAGAAAACAGGCACTTCGTATTTGCGGGCATTCGCCTGGACGATGCGAATGCGTTCCGATGCATGGGCATAATCAAAAGGCGAAGCGGAAAGATTGAGTAAGACTTCACAACCCTGTGCTTTCAGATGGTCCATGGGGCACACGGTATAAAGCGGATTGTCATTGGCGATGTTCCAGATATCCTCGCACACGGTCAATGCAAACCGGCGGCCCTTGAACTCGATCACCTCAAATTCAGTGGCCGGCTCAAAATACCGGTATTCGTCAAATATATCATAGGTGGGCAACAGTGCCTTGTGCGCCACCCCCAATATTTTTTTATCATACAGGAAATAAGCTGAATTTCGAAGATCTTTTCCATCGACTATCGGATTGACTGAAGGAGAACCCACGACTACAGCAATCCCTTCAGAGGCCTCCCTCAGGCGATCGACGGATGCTTCCGCACGATGGATAAAGTCCCGGAATTCTAAAAAATCCCGCGGTGGGTAACCACAAGTGGCCAATTCTCCGAAAAGCACCATATCGGCTCCTTTCTCACGTGCCTGCTTGATGTAATCCAGCATTTTTTGCGTGTTCTGCTCAAAATGACCAATGTGGTAATTCAGTTGGGCAAGGGCAATCTTCATACTATCTTCGCTTATTTATTATTCTGTAAGAAAGAAAAGGAATTTTTTTTTAAAATTCGCTGTATGGATCAATTCGTAGTTTCCGCAAGAAAATACAGACCTGACCGCTTCGAGGAAGTAGTGGGCCAACAGCATGTGACACAAACCATCAAAAACTCCATTAAAGGAGAAAGGATGGCACATGCCTTTTTGTTTTGTGGACCCCATGGCGTGGGTAAAACATCTTGTGCGCGCATCCTTGCCAAAACGGTGAATTGTGAAAACCTGACCGAAAATACGGAGGCCTGTGGTACCTGCGAAAGTTGTCAAAACTTCAAAGCCAACAGTTCTTTCAATATCGTTGAATTGGATGCGGCGTCCAACAACAGCGTGGAGAATATGCGTCAGCTGATTGAGCAGGTGCGTTTCTACCCTCAACAGGGCAAGTACAAAGTCTTTATTATAGATGAGGTACACATGTTGTCTACCAGTGCCTTCAACGCCTTTCTCAAAACCCTGGAAGAACCGCCTGAATACGTAGTCTTCATCCTGGCGACTACAGAAAAGAACAAAATTCTGCCCACCATTCTCAGTCGCTGCCAGGTCTTCGATTTTAAGCGCATCACCGACCGGGATATCATGGGACAGTTAAAGAAAATTGCCG
>DATFJT010000255.1:0-4093 GCA_035269065.1 Saprospiraceae bacterium
ACCCAATATATTTTTGCCGAATATTGAAGAAAATAGGAGTCATGCAAATCAATCATTGCTTTCATATCTATTCCTTCTGCATTCTCTTCCTGATCCTGGGGCAACCGGCTGCTCAAGCACAAGCTGAAGACCTGGGCATCTTTGCATTTGGCCACAGCCTGATTGATCATAGGCCACCAAGAGTACAAACACCATCAGATGAAACTACCATCTTTCACTGGATGTCCCTCCTGGCAGAGGCAGATGACAAAAACTTCAGTGCAGGAGGTAAATACGGCTTTCTTCCCCAACACGCCATGCTTCCTCCATTTTCTCAATGGGCTTATGACATCGTTGATCCCGTATGGGAGTCAGATGAAGAAAGCTTCGCAGATTCAAAAATCAGTACGGTACTCATCACGGCGGGTAATTTTATGCAGTGGCAAGGACCCGGGGAGGAATACCCCTCAGACCCGGGCGTAACACCCATTTCTGCTACTGAGACCATCGTAGATTGGGTTCTTGATCAGGATCCGGAATACCGCATATACATTTATGAAAATTGGCCGGATATGTCTCCCTTCCTCTCCAATGGCTTTCCCCCGGATCGGACCGAGTTAGATGCCTATGCAGACTATACGCGTGGAGACTTTCACGAATGGTGGATTCAATACCAGGACGCCTTGCTACAGAGTCGACCGGCTGCAGAGGTCCGTATGATCCCTGTTGGCCCCATCCTCCATGAGATCTTTGATGCCTTTGTTCCACGGGATGTTGACTTACAGGAATTTTACGAGGACGATGCGCCGCACGGTCGGGCAAGCTTATACTTCATGGCGGCCATGATCAGCTATTCTGCCATCTGTCAGAAGCCTCTTCCTGGGAACTTCAACCCACCCACGATCATCCACTCAAGCATTCGCGACAATTATGCGGGCATTGCCCAATTGATCTGGGAAGAGTTGATGGATTTCAATGATGCCACAGGAAAATCACGGGTGTTTTTTCAAACTACTTCATCAGAAGATATTCATCATGGCATAGAGCTTACACTCTTTCCAAACCCCACCAATGGAATGATTTCTATTGTGAATGAAAGACCAGAAATAAATCTTAGAGTCTACGATCAATCGGGGCACTTGCGCCTGGAAAGAGACTTAGCCAGTGGAAGGACAGCATTACAATTACCGCTCTCCTCCGGAGTTTATTTGTTAGAATTTAGTGATGAACAGACGGGATTTGTAAAGTCTGAGAAGCTAATGGTGCGGTAAGGTCAGGCTGAAATAGCCTCAAGTCCTCATGGCTTCCTGATCGGGACAGGTTTTTAAAAACAGTGCTTGATGTGGTACACTAGTGAGATATTTCATCACTCACAGCCTTTTAAGGCTTGATTGATGTTATTGTCCGTATCACGCATAAAACTATTGTACATGCTTGATTTCTGGGAGACATCAGAATTGACATATGCGAAATAATATCTGACCTTTTGCCTATTTGCACTGCTTATTCACCACTATTTTGACTTGCCACTGCCTACCTGTTGATTTTTCCTGAATTCTCAAAATATACAACCCGTCTACGGCTTCCTTTAAAGACATCGTTTCTCCTTGGGCCTTTGAAACAATCCTTCCTTGAACATCATAGAGTTCCAGACTTATCAATTCGCCTTTAAAGCCATCAATTCTTATGCGTTCTGCGGCAGGATTGGGATACACATTGATCCTTCTATTGTCACGTTCATGAAAATTCGTCATCAAATCCTGACCATTACAATCTTCATCAATGCCATTGTTGGGAATTTCTTCGGCACCGGGGTGTATATCCGGATTATTATCATCACAATCATCAACCAGCAAGTATCCGTCCCGGTCCAGGTCGTCATCTAAAGTCAGGGAATCACAATCGTCGTCGAAACCATTGTAGGGCACTTCTTCAATACCCGGATTGATTTCTGGATTATTGTCATTACAGTCTATTTCCACGGGATAACCATCGCCATCTGCATCGATGAGGGTTTGTGTTACCATAGTTGTGTATAGATTGGTGAGGATAGGAGCGTTCAGGTCAAAATATATGTTTGCCTCGTTTTCTATTTCATCTCCAACTTGCAATATTTCTTTGCTTTTTATTTTAAAAACCACATAACCGTCATTGTTGGCATCATCGTAAGGCAGGTAAATGTCTTCAAAAATAAATCGAAGGAGGTTACCGGTCATTTCTGTTCGCATGGGATGACTTGAAGCAATTGGCATCAAACTGCTCGGTATCAGACGGCTGGTATCCAATACATCTTCGATGACAACATCAATGGCTGATGCGCTTCCCAGATTTTCAAAATTGATTTGATAATGAAGCTCCCGCCCTACTTCTGATATGTCCAGCTCCGGACCGTACAGGCATAACTTTTCGTTGGGGTCGAAAGAATTTCGCACCAACTCATAAAGCACTGATGAATTATTTTCTCTATCAACATCATCAGTCAATGGATTGACTATGGCTGTATAACTGAACACCCTTCCCTCATTCACCGGAGGATTGTCCTGGGGCCCATTCAGCTGAAAATCTACATTGGTAGTGACCCTTTCAAAAGGTAACAGTTGAGGCAAATCCCATTCCAGCCAGTCTGCACCTTGTCTGTCAGGCGAGACATCACTGGACAGAAATGCCTGACCGTTATTCTCGTAATCCAGACGCAAGGTGGGTGTTTCTGTGATGGTACCTCTGTTAATGACAATAATTTGTCTCGAGGCCACAGTTCCCGGACGAAGAATATCTTGCACGGCACTAAGAACACTTACTTGTAAATCCCTTGTGCCAACTGAATCTGTCAGGCAAAAATCAAAATTTTGAGCTTGATTCGAAGGCAGTTGAATGTTGTACTCTTCAGGCGAAGAAGTCAAAGAGGACGTAAACAATTCCGGTCGTAGCGTATATTGCCCCGAATCCGAACGAAAGCGATAACAGCCCATGGAATCAGTAAAAAGGATATTGGAGCCAGAAGCATTTGTCAATTCCACTCGGGCAGTCGGAACAAGTATATCAGTGCTATCACATCCATCTCCGTCCATATCCAAAACCACTTTGCCTTCTACGAAGAAATTTCCTGAACCTATACAATCGGTGGATAATTGAACCGCAGAAGGTCCTTCATACTCTCCCGGATTATTGATGGCCGATTCCACGATCGCCGTTTCTGAAGAGTCATGACAGATCAGTTCTAAAGAAGGAACCTGACTAAGCACCAAATAGTTTTGGTCCACATTGTCATGCATATAGATGTTTGTAAGACGGAAAGCCTTTTCTATGTAGATACCATCGGTAACACTTGTACCCAAACGACTCATATTTAGTTCCCTCAACCTGTTTGCACGCCTAATATTGATGCCTATGATGTTCAGATCTATTAAATCGAGACTCGTTAATGCATTATTGCTGATTTCTATGAATCTTATGCCTGGAAGGTTATCTAAAACAACGTGCGAGGGCCACTGTGGAAAATCAACAAGATCCCGATTATCCCTCAAAACCATTTCTCGGATACGATGTAATTGTGGGGCGAAAATAGCGATCAATTGAGATGAGTTCGTCACAATCAGTTGTTGATCAATTATTTTTGGGAGGTACAGTTCTTTGAGTTGGTGCAATCCATTGATTGCCAAACTTATCATGCTATCGCCTGGGCATATCAACAATTCCAGGCTATCAAATGCATTGATGCCAACCATGGATTCCAAAAAATCAATGTTACTGAGATCCAGCTCCTTCACATCCAGCGCTTCTGTATCCTGGATTTCTCCGTCGTTATTGGTATCGACCCCCCGATCAATCAGGGCTTGTTTAAAAGCAGCATCAGGAATATTCACAATTTGTGAGCTGGCATTAAAAAAATGTAAAATGATCAAAGGAAAAAGAAAGGCAAATTTTCTCATAAAAATGTGTTTAGCTCCAAGGAATATACATATTAAACCGCAAAAATGCTGCTTACAATGAAATAATAAATCATTAATTCCAATCTAAAATTCTGATGAAACCGCCCTAGGCAAGATATTTTGCCACAATCGGCATCCTCCTGCCCATCCCGAAGGCCTTGGGACTGACGCGTAAAACCGGCGGT
>DATFJT010000256.1:0-6435 GCA_035269065.1 Saprospiraceae bacterium
AGTGCATTGCCTTTTCAAATATAATGGAGATATGGCGCTTGGCTCCTATTCTTAATTACATTCTCCTATCTGTCGTCAACGTCATCCTATTCAGGCAAACCAAGAATTTTAAACTACTCACCACGATTCAACTATTACTGATCCTTATATCGCCAATCGCCACACAAATTGTGCAAGGTGGATTTTCTCAATCTGGTGGTGTAGCAATCGCCTCTATTTTTGCCCCCATTGGTGCACTTTTATTTTTAAGTATTAAGAGATCTCGCTTCATATTCTATATATGCATGGCCATGCTTGTCTTGGGTACCGCCATTGAATTTTTCTATTTGCCGGAGGAAATAGTCATTGACCCGAATATTTCTCTTATTTTGTTTCTCTTTGTTTACCTCTCCATTATCGTGATCGTCTATTTCGTTTTCGAAAGTTTTGTTCAAAAAAATAATGTTTACCAAATACAATTGGCTAAAGAAAAAGAGCGCTCTGAATCTTTATTATTGAATATTTTACCTCATTCTATTGCTCTTGAACTCAAAGAGTCCGGCTGGTCAAAAGCAAAAGGTTACGCCTCGGCCACAGTTGTATTCACAGATTTCGTCAAATTTAGTGGCAGCACAAAATTTCTCACCCCAGGTAAATTAGTTGAGCAGCTGGATGTGTACTTCAGGGCCTTTGATGACATCGTCGAAAAACACGGGGTAGAAAAGATCAAAACCATTGGTGATGCCTATCTCTTTGCCTCCGGCATTCCAGAAGAAAATCACAATCATGCTTCTGTAGCCATCAAAGCAGCTTTGGACATGCAAAAAGCCATTGTGGAAATTCAAAATCAAACAGATATTTCTCATCCCTATGAAATGCGATTGGGAATTCATTCCGGCCCTTTGGTAGCCGGAGTCGTAGGAAAGAAGAAATTTGCCTATGATATTTGGGGAGATACTGTTAACGTTGCAGCGAGAATTGAACAAAACGGCATTCCCGGCGAAGTAGTGATTTCTAAAGCCACATATGAGCTGACCAAACACCGATTTAAAAGTGTTTCAGAAGGAATGGTAGAAGGCAAAAACGTAGGACAATTTGAAATTTTCAGGGTTGTAAAAAAAATGGAATTATAAAATTTAAATATGAAAGGTAACTCCACCATAGATTGGGCACAGATTTTCAACTTGCGCTCTTTCGTTCTTATGATTCTGGGTGTCCTCTCAGCCACGATTGCTTTTAAAGGCTTTATGATACCCAATCATTTCATTGACGGTGGTATCAATGGAATTTCTGTATTTATTTCTGAGGTTTTTCATATCAATATTGCCATCCCCATCATTGTACTCAACCTACCTTTTATAATTCTATGCTATAAAAAAATAGGTAAAACACTCGCTATACAGTCATTAATTGCCGTACTGCTCCTGGCATTGGCTGTTCAGTTTATTGAAATTCCTACCATCACCAAAGATTATGTACTCATTGCCATTTTCGGAGGGATATTTATCGGAATGGGGATTGGGCTGGTCATTAGGAGTGGAGGCGTCATCGATGGGTTAGAAATAATGGCCATTCTCACGAAGAAAAAATCCGCATTTTCTGCCAATGAGATCATGCTTGCCGCCGCAATAGTGCTATTCGTTGCTCTTGGTATTCACTTCGGATGGGATACGGTCATGTACTCCATCGTTACCTATTTTACGGCCATTAAAACAGCTGATTATGTGGTAGACGGTATAGAAGAATACAACTCGCTCACAATCGTAAGCGGACAAAGTGAAGAAGTCAAGCAGATGCTGGTCCAGAAATACAATAAGGCGATTTCTGTTTATAAAGGAGAAAGAGGTTATCTGCCCAATAATTTCGAAATTCATCACGACTGCGATATATTGATCACCATCATCACCCGGCTTGAATTGCGCCAATTAAAAAATGCGATTTTTGCGATTGACCCAAATGCTTTTATTTACATACAAAGCATAAAAGAGGTGCAGGGAGGTATCGTCAAAGAAAAAATGAAGCATTGATCGGTCCTTGGGACTTAGAGTTGTTCTTCTTAGCCAAAAAGAGTTCCCTTTATTCGATCGATTCAATAGGTAGGTTTTTGTTTCAGTCAGACATAAGATCCTATTTTACATGTAGTAGCAGGGCATATGGGTTTTAAACAATCTTAATCAATTGTAAAGCGATACATAAACCGCAATCTCATCATTAGGAAATGGGCATATCGACCTCATACATGAAGTTCTTCAGACATCTAAAGGGAGACTTATTCGGAGGCATTACAGCCGGCATAGTTGCATTACCGCTGGCTTTGGCTTTTGGCCTGAGTTCCGGACTCGGTCCTGATGCCGGTATGTATGGTGCCATATTCATCGCGTTTTTTGCAGCACTTTTCGGCGGTACCGCCACGCAAATATCAGGGCCCACTGCACCTATGACGGCCGTATCTATGCTGGTTATTTCTGGTATTCTAACAGAATACAATGGCGACTTACAGGAAGCTTTACCCGCGATCCTCGGTGTTTTCTTCCTCACAGGTATCTTTCTCGTCATTATGGGACTGATCCGACTGGGCGAATACATCAAGTACATCCCCTACCCTGTTGTATCAGGTTTCATGACGGCCATAGGCATTATTATTCTCATCACCCAACTCTTGCCTGCATTGGGTTACTACCCCTCAGAAGACAAACAATTGGTCCAGCAATTCATGCCCCAGGCAGAGGAGGTGCTGCTTGAGAAAATATTACGTGAAGAAGCAGGAGAAGGTATTCTTGTTCTGGAAGACTTCAAAGAAACCATTCGGCGGTCTGAAAATGTGGCTGAGAAAGACATTCTCAATGAAGCTAGAATACTTGTTGAAAAACAAGCTTCCGGCGTCTGGGGGGCTATGCGATATTTCAACAGAGCCATTCAAAACATCAGTTGGATAGAATTGGTCCTTTCAGGACTCACTATTTTTATCATCTACGGTTTTAAGTGGATCACGCGGAGTGTTCCCAGCACATTGGTAGCCCTGCTTCTTGTTTCAGGTGTTGCCTTCTCGCTGAAGATGAAAGGACTCATCGACTACCGCCCCATCCCTGAAATCCCTTCAGGCTTCCCATCTTTTCGCTACGAGATATTTACCGAGTTTTCAATCGTTGAAATCAGCCCCTATATTTTCAGTGCACTCACCCTTGCGCTCCTGGGAGCGATTGACTCTCTTCTCACCTCTGTAGTGGCGGATAATATGACCAAGACCCGGCACAACCCCAATAGGGAATTGGTGGGACAGGGCATTGGCAATGGCGTAGCCGCACTCTTTGGCGGCATTCCGGGAGCGGGAGCCACTATCAGGACAGTAGTGAACATCCAGGCAGGAGGAAAAACGCGCCTGAGTGGAATGATTGCAGGGGTATTGCTTCTGATCGTGTTGTTGGCTTTGGGGCCCATTGCCTCTCAAATCCCTGCAGCGGTATTAGCAGGAATACTCATTACGGTGGGGATCGGGGTGATGGATTACAAAGGCCTGCGCACAGTTCCCAACATGCCCCTGAATGAAATTTTCGTCATGTTCCTGGTGTTGATGCTGGCGGTATTTTGGAATCTCGTCTATGCCGTGGGCATCGGACTTATCGCTGCCTCGCTCGTTTTTATGAAAAGAATGGGGGATTTGACTGCCGATACTTCCCGGGTGGTCTCTCTTTCTGAATCCACACCTGTGAGAATTGCCACCCGCGAAAAGATCAACCGTATTCCTGAAGCTCTGAGAGAAGAAGTGTATGTGAAAGTTTTGGGAGGGCCACTGTTTTTTGGATATACCAGTGACTTCAGAATTCTTTCTAAACAGGTGCCAGATACAGCGACGCACGTGGTCATTGACCTTTCCAAAACTCCTTATGTCGATCAATCCGGGTTATTCACCCTGGTAGATGTATTCCAGGAATTGAGACAGGCCGGAGTGGAAATCCTGCTCGTAGGGGTTAACCAACAACCTCTGCTTCGCATGCAAGAAGTGGATATAGTTCCCGATATTGTCTGCGAAGCACATATTTTTGAGAATTTTCACGATTGTGTCGAATTTATCGAGCAAAATGTTGAAGATGTGGTATGAGAATGCTAGTATGTAGCAGGCAATAAGCCAAGCAAAGAAAAAAGAATAATTGAACATGGAGAAAGTGGCATACATCACAGGAGGGAGCAAAGGTATCGGTTACGGCATAGCAGAGGCTTTGGTCAATGACGGCTATCTTGTAGCCATTAGCGGGAGGACAAAAGAAACAATTGATGAAGCTGCGAAAAATCTCAATAAGATCAAATCGGGTGCTGTCCTCGGAATTGTTTCCGATGTGAGAAAACAAGCAGACGAAGAAGCTGCAGTGGGACAAATCATAGATAAATGGGGGCGATTGGATGTATTGGTCGCGAATGCAGGCCTGGGACATTTTGCCTCGATTGAGGAAATGACGGCAGATCAGTGGAACCAGGTGATTGACACCAATTTGACGGGAGTGTTTCACAGCATTAAGGCCGCTACTGAAGAATTAAAGAAGAACAAGGGTTACTTTATAACGATCGCCTCGCTGGCGGGTGCCAACTTCTTCCCCAAAGGTGCCGCTTACAATGCGAGTAAGTTTGGCCTTGTAGGATTCACCCAGGCTGTCATGCTCGATCTGAGACCTTACGAAGTCAAAACGACGACCATCATGCCCGGCTCCGTTGCCACCCATTTCAACGACAATGAACCAGGCGAGAAAGACAGCTGGAAAATCCAACCTGAAGATGTCGGTCAAATGGTGAGTGATTTGCTGAATATGCATCCGCGCACACTGCCCTCCAAGATTGAGGTGCGGCCAAGTGTTCCTCCTTCGGCGAAGAAATGAGAGCAGGAGAAGAGGATAGAAAAATCATTGGATAGACATTCCCCTAAGCTCCTAAGCCCCTTCATGTGCATTTAAGGCTCATGAAGCACCTGAAGGCTGGTTTTACTGAAAATTTAATACTTTTATCAGCTTCAGAACAAATAAAACACCTTGAAGAGCTCAACATCTTTGTCATTGCTGATACTTTTCAGCATTTGCTTTCAATTTTTATCGGGACAAGTTGTCTTCCAGGATCGAGGTGCACAATGCCCAAATGAAACCAGGGAGAATTTCTATAAGAAAGCCTTAGAGGTCACGGAAAATTACCTGGGCAGGAATATCGTCATTAAACGGTTCGACATACTGGAAGCCGGTGACCATGTTTATTTGCTACCGGATGGCACGTTTGACGTTTATGAATGGGTCGACAGCAATTGGATCAACCGATACGAAGGGATTTTTGGCGGCTACAATTACGACAGTAAGAAATTTGTATGGAAGGACCGTATTTTCTCCTTTGGCGGTTATGGCTTCTGGCATTTGCAGGGACAACTCATCGAATTCAAATTTGACGAGGGTGGTTGGGAAATACTGCCCTTCACAAGCGAATTGCCTTATGGCATTGGCATCCCGCTTGGGGACAGCCTGCGTGTACTCTGCAATGAACCTTACATCATCGACCTGGCAAATGAAAAGATTCTAATCGGAGAAAGCGATAAGGCCCATGAGGTCTGGGATTGGTCCTTAAACCTCAAAACACAGGCCATGAACCGGCATGCATACCAGTTCACGGATCATACCATCATCAGGCAACCGGAGCTCCCCTGGGTGTCCTGGATAGTCCGCCATCGGGATGGACAACACTTCAAACGCTCTAGCCCCATTCACGCCTTTCATATAAATGAAATAACTCAGGGTGAAATAAACAATTCCTTTTACTACATCTACCGAGACAGTTTAATAGTTAAACTGATGGATAGTGTATTACTCAGGGCAGATGTAAACGTGGAGCTAGAGAAATTTGCACCAATTCACTCTGACAGTCAAAACTCTAAATTACCCCTGTTGGCCCTCTCGCTTCTGGTACTGCTGCCGGCAGGTTGGTTTTTTTATAAAAACAACAAAAAACCGGAGCCACAAGAAAATGGCTCACCCGATCCTTATTTGCAAAAGCTACTCGAACTGGAAAACAATACGCTCGACATCCCCAGCATGGACTGCTTGCTCGAAATTGATCATATCAAGTCGGATTCCACCTTGCGGTACAGGCGCTCCAAAGCCATACAAAAAATCAATGAGGCCTATGCCGCTCAAAAGGGACACCCCCTGGTCCACCGGATCCGCAACCCGGAGGATCGGCGCAGCTATGTGTATGAGATCAGGAGGTGAGGGTTTCTTAATTAGTAACCAAGCCCCGTCAATAATGAATTCCTCAGTTTTATTAACCGTATGACATCCGACATAATTCAAAGGATTAACTGAAAAACTTGAAGCTCACAATCCTTTACCTGTACCCTGCATAATCACCCTCTGACGGTTATCCAAGATCTTCCAAGGTCTCTTTGTCGGTTTTGCTCGTTTTCGCACCATTTCCATAGCCTTATCAATT
>DATFJT010000257.1:0-3475 GCA_035269065.1 Saprospiraceae bacterium
ACTTGTAAGCACTGATACTTAGTGTCTCATACTAAAGGGCTTAACGCGTGATGACTACAAAATACATACAAGGATAGGTACTTCTATCGGAATTTTCGGATTAGTGTAACACTAATAATTCCCCGAAGAAATAAAACCAGACTTAGAACTTCTTAAGCTTCTGGAGATCTAAAAATTCATCAACTCTGATCCTCATCACCCTCACCTACTGGCTCCAATTCTGTGGTGATGTAGGCGGAATGCTCTTCAGAGTCTACCGCTATATACAAAGGCTTTTCGTGGCGCAGGATGTCGATGAACCTGGGAAAGCGCTCAGAACGGATATAAATATAGCTCTTCAAATTAGGGGCTTTGCCTTTCGTTTCATTCTGATGCTCCCCGGAACTGTAGAAAATAAAATAGACATCACCCTCTGAATAAGGGATCACGATAGATTCGTCGATGTCATCCCCGTGCGAGGGACGGTCATAAAGAAACACTTTGTACTCGCTAAATTCTTCGATGTGGAATTGATTGCTCATATTTTCTTTTTGTGCACAGCTAAAATACACTTTTTCACCTAAGCCCCCAGCAAATCCAACAAAAGCTTTATGAGACCAAAAAAGGTCATTTTTTCACCCTCCATAACCACCAATGCCCTTGCCTGCTGTCAAAATGGCCACATTTGTGACGGTCAACCGTCGTTCTGGCCGATAAATACATGTGGTACGTGCTTTGATTTCTAAAAGCTAAAGAAAATCAACGCAATGAATATCAAACAATTCACTATAAAAACTCAGGATGCCCTGCTCAAAGCCCAGGAAGTGGCCCAGGAGTTGGAGCATTCTACCGTGGACAACCCACACATTCTCAAAGGAATTTTGTTGACCGATGATTCGGTAATCAACTTCCTGTTCAAGAAAATTGGAGCAAATCCACAAGCCTTTTCGGCAAAATTGGACGAAAGCCTGAAGACCTATGCGAAAGCCTCGGGAAACACCCAGTTATTCCTGAGCAATGACGCCAACCAGGCCATCGCACGATCCAAAAAAGAAATGAAGGCCTTCGGAGACGAATACCTCAGCATCGAGGTATTATTACTCGGAATGGTTGCAGGAAAGGACAAGGGCGCACAAATCCTGAAAGATTTTGGCTTCAATAAGGAAAATATGAAGTCCGGCATTGAGGCACTGCGCCAGGGCAGTACAGTCAAGGACCAACATGCCGAAAACAGCTACCAGTCCCTGGATAAATACGCCATCAATCTCAATGATCGAGCAGAGTCCGGCAAACTGGATCCGATCATCGGGCGAGATGAAGAGATTAGACGTGTACTCCATATTCTCAGCAGGAGAAAAAAGAACAATCCTATTCTTATTGGTGATGCCGGTGTCGGTAAAACGGCGATTGTAGAGGGAATTGCCTGGAGAATTGTGCAGGGAGACATCCCCGAAAACCTCAAGAACAAGAAAATTTATGCCCTGGACATCACCTCCTTGCTGGCAGGAGCCAAATTCAAAGGTGAATTCGAAGAGCGCCTCAAGGCAGTGATTGATGAGGTGAGTAAGTCCGATGGACAAATCATTCTCTTCATCGACGAAATCCACACGCTTATAGGCGCAGGAGGCGGTCAGGGAGCCATGGACGCCGCCAACATTCTCAAACCTGCACTTGCAAGAGGGGAACTCCGTACCATTGGAGCCACGACCCTCGATGAATACCAAAAGTACTTTGAGAAAGACAAGGCACTCGTACGTCGATTCCAAACCGTTTATATCGACGAACCCAGCATCGAGGACACCATTTCCATCCTGCGAGGATTGCAGGAGCGCTATGAGGTTTACCATAAAATAGAAATCCTGGATGAGGCCATTATTGCAGCAGCCGAACTATCAGACAGGTACATTTCGAGCAGAATGCTGCCGGATAAAGCCATTGACCTCATTGATGAGGCCGCAGCAAAACTGCGCTTGGAATTGGATTCTGTGCCAGAAGAAATAGACGAATGGGACCGCAAACTCCGACAATTGGAAATTGAGCGTGAACACATCAAAAAAGAGGAGGATGACAAAAAACTCCAGGTCATCGTCGAGCAAATCGCCAATGCCAAAGAAAAATTGGCCGGCTTGAAAGCCAATTGGAAGAATGAGAAAGAAATTGTCGATCGCATTCAGAGTACCAAAAAACGTATCGAAGAACTAGAGCACGAAGCCGCTAAAGCAGAGCGCGACAGTGACTTTGAAAAAGTGGCGACCATACGATACGGCAAGCTAAAGGAGCAGGAGCAACTATTGGCACAGGCAGAAAATGATCTGGCTGAGCTACCTGCAGACAAGCGATTTACCACGGAGCAAGTTACAGCGAATGACATTGCCGATGTGGTCAATCGTTGGACCGGTATCCCTGTAACCAGGATGATGCAAAGTGAAAAAGACAAATTGCTGCATCTGGAAACAGAAATTGGCAAGCGACTCATAGGTCAGCACGAGGCCGTAGAAGCGGTCTCCGATGCTGTGAGAAGAAGTCGATCCGGATTAAGCGATGAGGACAAGCCAATTGGGAGCTTCATTTTCCTGGGGCCTACCGGTGTCGGTAAAACAGAATTGGCCAAAACGCTGGCAGAAGTGCTGTTCGACGACGAAGATGCCATTACCCGCATCGATATGTCTGAATACCAGGAGCGACACTCTGTGAGTCGCTTGGTGGGAGCACCTCCGGGTTACGTGGGTTACGACGAAGGTGGTCAGTTGACGGAAGCGGTGCGCAGACGTCCTTACAGTATTATTTTGTTGGATGAAATTGAGAAAGCGCATCCGGATGTTTACAATACACTGTTGCAGGTTTTGGATGACGGTCGATTGACAGACAACAAGGGTCGGGTGGCAGACTTCAAAAACACCATCATCATCATGACCTCCAATATGGGCTCAGAAATCATATTGGAGAATTTTGAAGATGCCCTTGCCCTGGACAGTGAGCGCAGGCAGGAAATCATTGATACCACGAAAATTGAAGTCTTCGAACAGCTCAAAGAGCACATGCGACCGGAGTTCCTCAACAGGATCGATGAACGCATCATGTTCCTGCCATTGACAAAGGCCGAGATCAAACAGATTTTGGATCTCATGCTCAATGGCGTGCGCAAGAAGCTCAAGAAAATGGAAATGACCATGAAACTGACAGAAGCAGCCAAGGATTACATGGTGGGTCTGGGCTACGAGCCTCAGTTCGGTGCCCGCCCGATGAAAAGGGTGATCCAGCAAGAATTGGTAGATCCGCTGTCTAAACATCTGCTATCGGGCAGGTACCTGGCCGGCGACCACATCCTGGTGGATGTAGAACCTAAAGGTTTGGTATTCAGCAAAGCAGAACAACCGGCGATCCTCGAGGAGGAGTAATCGCGCGACTTCATATCATAATCCCTTCAGGGCCGAAGTGCTTTGGAGGGATATTTTTTTGGCGTACCCTTCCAATGGGGCGAGCCCCATTGTATTCG
>DATFJT010000258.1:0-4106 GCA_035269065.1 Saprospiraceae bacterium
GAGGAGTAATTTTCTCCGATCAGCCCGTTTCGGGTTTTTTTATATTGACCCAGAGACTTGGTCTTCCATACGTAATCCTGAAGTCTGTCTTGAGCAGAATCTGCTCCTCCCGGTAGTTTAAAGGCCGCCTTTTCCGGAAGGTTCAGCTCGATTTCATTCCAGTCTTCGGAAACACTTGCTAACTCAGGCGATGGTTTCAAATTTATCTCCTTGATGATTTTTCTGGGCGACAGCTTCTTCTCCACTTTTTTCCTAAAGCTGGTAAACGACCTTGACTTTTCACCGAGTAGCCTATCGAGATCTTCAGGGTCAAATATGCTTCCTGAATCCATAAAATGAGCCTCGATCTCTTCTGTCAGGTTTTTTTCCTGTCTTCGCTCGTAATAGCCCGGTTCTTTCGAGGCGTAGACTTGATGAATATCATTTTCCCGGGCAAGCTTCAGCACTTCCTTTACAGGGTTTCCCTTGCGTACAATAAGCTTGGCCCCATTGGCTTCCAGTTTTTCTGCCAGATTTTGAACCGATTGTTGGCAGAACTGCATTCTCACATCTGACATGTTGGGAAAAGAAAGGGAACGGTAATTTTTTTCCCAACGCTCATCCACGACAAAGCAATAAAGCAGTTGATCATTTAATTGACATGCTTGCCAAAGTGCGGGATTGTCTTGTAGTCGCTGGTCATTTCTAAACCAGTAAATTGAAGTGCTCATAAATTTTGTTCTTAGAGTTGATCTATTTGAGAAAGGTATGTTTCGGCCTGATTTCTGAGTTCGTCTTTTTTATCATCGCTGTACTTATCCCAAACCCGGTACATCATAGCCATGCGTCTGTTGCTTTCTAGTTTTTCCCGATGTCTGTCCAGGAAATGCCAATACAGGCTATTGAAGGGGCAGGCGCCTTCTCCTGTTTTTTTGCGATGGTCGTAGTGGCAATGCTTACAGTGGTCTCCCATTTTATGCACATAAGAAGCCGAAGAAACGTAGGGTTTTGTTCCTACAATACCTCCGTCAGCGTACTGACTCATGCCTCGGGTATTGGTGATTTCGACCCACTCGAAAGCGTCGATGTAAATCCCCAAATACCATCGGTCGACAGCAGAGGGCTCTACCCCTGTCAGTAGAGCAAAATTACCTGTAATCATTAATCGCTGGATATGATGGGCATAGGCGTGCTCAAGGGACTGGCCAATGGCCTTGCTGAGACAACGCATTTTGGTTTCACCTGTCCAATACCACTCCGGCAGGTCATTCTCAGCTTCGAAAAAATTCATATTGGCATATTCCGGCATTTTCATCCAGTAAATACCCCGCATAAATTCTCGCCATCCCAGTATCTGACGAATGAATCCCTCCACCTGGGCAATGTCAGCTTCATCTCCATTTTGTCGCCAGTGTTTTTCGACTTTTTCAATCACCTGCAACGGATGGAGCATCTTAGTATTGAGAGCAAAGGAAAGTCGACTGTGGTAGAGGCTCCAGTGATCATCAGAAAGTGCATCCTGATAGCGACCAAAATTGGGTAGCATTTTTTCTACAAATGCATCGAGCAGTTGAGTTGCCTGTTGAGGGCTAATAGGCCAAATGAATTCATTTGGCTGGATCTCACCAATATAGGGCAATTCAGCTTTCTGGATGTCCTCATAGACCTCCGTTAGGTCATTCTGGTAAGTAATAGGTTTGGGGACCTCGTGGCCTTTGGGCAGTTTTTTTCGATTGCTTTGATCGTAATTCCATTTTCCTGTTACGGGATCTCCATCGTCCATTAGTACATTGTACTTTTTGCGCAAATTGCGATAGAAATACTCCATGATCAGGCTTTTCCTATCCTTGGAAAATGCTTTGACGTCCTGACGATCAGTGAGAAAATGTTCTGCAGCATGCATTTCCGTTTCAATATCCAATTGCTTGCAGTAATCCAACAGCAATTCATCCAGGCGATATTCATCCGGTTCGAGATAGCTGAGTTTTTCCGCTTCGGTTTTCTCTAATAAGCTATTTATGTTGTCTGAGAATGACTGGGCGTTGTCTTGATCATTGATTTTCAAATACCTCACCTTGTGACCTTCTTCCTCCAGCCAATCTGAGAAATTTCTCATGGCTGCGAATATTCCGGTGATTTTTTGAATGTGATGGATAACATACTCATATTCTGGCCTGATCTCCATCATGACATAAAGGACATCCTCCCGTTTATCCTCAAACCAGGTATGCTGGGGATTTAATTGATCACCGAGCAAGAGTCTAATTTCACGAATCATAACAAGCAATTTTTATCATTATACCACGGTGATCTTTTTGGCCAGTGTCTTCAATGAAATTCAGTTGTTTTTGTCCAGCCACTATGGCAAGGCAGGCGGCATCCAGCAAATCATCCTCCTGCCAGAAATTTTTTGAATGATTAGTCCACTGCGACTGCATGGCCTTGGCCAGCGTCGGATGATGATCCATGATGATGTTCCACCTTTCCGATCGTCCTTCCTTTATTTTTTTATTGTTCTCTAAGGCTTTGTTCCCGTTTAGTAGTTGGAAATTTAATTCAGGATGTGACTCATAGCAGTGTGGCCACTGTTGAATTTTATGACCCAGGTAGTGATCTAATTCTCGTATTTTAGGAGAGAGATAATAAGCCTGCTTGGAAATACCTTTTCCTGTGACAGCTCTATTTTTTTCAAGCGCTGTTTCATAAGAATTGGCATAAACTGCGGCTCGGCAGGGCGGGGTAAAAACACTGGATTTCCGAAGATGAAGGGCAGACCTCAATTTGCGATCCACAGTACGCTTAAAATATTTATCCGAAAGTCCGATTGGAATATCCACCAGAATTCGCAAGCTGTCGTGATGTTTGTGGAGGAGTTGTCTCCAATTGTTGAATATTTCCACTTTTGCATGGTTTCCCGAAAGGGAACAGGCCAACCATCCACCTTTACAGCCATCAACACCAATTACCTTTTGTTTCTTTTGCATCGCTCACTGCAGTATTTGACTTCCTCCCAATTGTGTTGCCACTTCTTTCTCCAACTGAATGGACGTTGACAAACGGGACAGATTTTGGTGGGTAGTTTTTTCTTGAATCCTTTCATTTATCCTTGCGGTCAAATTCCGGTAAGCCATCAACCCTGGCATAAGGATATGTACTGAGTTTACTTACCCGATGATAGTGGTTAAGGCCGCTGATAGCAACAGCTCTGGCTTTTCCTAGATCTACGTCTCCTTCTGCTGTAAGGAAGTCGTCTGTGAAGTATATTTCTTCCACTTCACCTACAATCAAGCAGGTGCCGTTTGATTTAATATCTATTTTCTCCTTAAATGTCATACCCAATTTAACAGGACTCTCTGCTACATATGGAGAAGCAATAGATTGATCATACCACTCTGTCAGCCCGCATGCTTTAAATTCAGAAACGCCTTTTTCAAAATTGGCGGAGCAACAATGACTTTGCTCCGTAATGGCCTCAGAAATGAGGTTGATGGTGTAATTTCCTGTATCGAGAATATTGCTCAGCGTATGACGCGGGACGGTGCTGGGCCGCACAATGAAACCTATTAAGGGTGGGTTGGAACCGATGTGTACGACAGAATTGAAGGTAGCCAGGTTAGTATTTCCCCGATCATCAGAGGTACCAATAAGGCTGGCTGATTTATAGCCAGAAACAGTATTGATCAACCTCAACCGGAATACCCGATCCATTTCACTGATATCATCAGCGCTTATATGTCTTTCTACCTTTTTATTCACTACTCAGCGCTTCCATTTCCTTCATTACCTTCTCAGCTTCTGCATATTTGGAATCAGAAGCTTTCCTATCGGTTTTTGACAGATCAAAGGCTTGTTGCATCAGCTTTTCGTGCTTCTTTTGAAGCTTCTTCAATTTTGATTTTTTTCCTCCAAATCCAAACATATAATATTCTTTTTAGTGTCTAATAATAATCGTTCCGGTCGTTTTCTACAGCTTGAGGGCTCCCATACCTGCGTCGATGCCGATTACCTGGCCGGTCATACTTTTGGCGTGATCACTCAGAAGGAAATGAGCCATGTTGGCAATTTCCTCTGATTGCACAATGCGTTTGAGGGGATGCCGGTCAGCCATTCTTCCTCTTGCGTCATCA
>DATFJT010000259.1:0-4488 GCA_035269065.1 Saprospiraceae bacterium
AAAGTGGAATGACAGATGTATTGGGTAAGGTAAAAATAGATGGTGAAGTATTTAACAAAATCGAAATTCACAATAGCCCTTGATTGTTGATTGCCATTCTTTACCAAGCAAGCCCTTTATGAGAGACCTTAATCAGGAAAAGGATAGACCTGGGAAACTAGGAAAAGCGAAACAGCTCTTCCCAAAAATCCTTATATTAGACTATAGTATGTATAGCTTACAAAACTGCTGAACCCGAATAAAAAACAGCAGCGAGAGATAAAATATACTCAAATGTGCGGCGGCGAACCCAATTGTTGGTGTTTTCATACTCATGACGTGGATATAAGTAAGATGGGCTCAATGCAAAAAAACAAAATAGGATTATATGAGGGAGATTTCGATAGATAGTTTGGCCTACATGATTATACAAGCAAAGGAAAATGGCCAACCACAACCTATTTTCTTTCTTGGTGCGGGAGCATCGGTGTCAGGTAATATCCCCTTAGCTAATCAAATTGAAAAAGATATACTATCTAAATATCCAGATAGCCCAATTATTGACAATCTTGATGTAAATGAAAGGTCTTATGCCAAACTAATGGAATGCCTTTTACCGCATCAAAGGAATGAGTTATTGAAGGAGTATATTGATGATGCGAAGATCAATGTGACCCATATATACTTGGCTCAATTGCTAAATAAGGGATATGCCGACTATGTTCTCACAGTTAATTTTGATAATCTGATGCTAAGAGCCCTAGCCCTATTCAATGAGTTTCCCTCCACTTATGATATGGCAATTCTTAAAGACTTCACCACAACTACATTCAAGGAAAAATCTATTGTTTACTTGCATGGCCAACACCACGGTTTATGGTTGCTAAACACCAAGGATGAAATGGAGAAAGTAAAAGCAACTGTACCACGAATATTTGACACAATAAAAAATAAAAGACCTTGGATATTTATAGGATATAGTGGGTCTGACCCCATTTTTGAGCACGTTGAGAATTTAGGCAGGTTTGACAATGGGCTTTATTGGGTAGGTTACCAAGAACATACGCCAAGTGCCAAAGTCCAAAAGTTCTTAGCAGCTCCTAACACAAATGCTTTTTACATAAAAGGCTATGATTCAGATGCATTCATGCTTAAACTCAATGAAAAATTAAATTTGAAGCAGCCTGAAATCTTAGATAAGCCTTTTACTTCCTTACTGGCTATGCTAGAGGAAATCAATGACATTGACGATGAAGAACATTTTAAAGGAGTAAGAGAACGATTATCCATGGCAAAAAACAACGTTGAAAAATCCATAAAACAATATGAAAGAAAAGAGAAAGTTTCAGTTGATGAAAATGAACTGAAAGTTGATAAGTTAAAAAAGGAGATCATAGACTTGTTGATATCTGAATCATATAACAAAGATCAAATCACTAAAATCAAGGAAGAGGCAAAGGAGCTCAATGATACAGGCGCGAATACCTTATTGGCGGGGTTGTACTCAGACTGGGGAGTTGCTTTAGGCAACTTAGCAAAAACAAAAGAAGGCAAAGAGGCAGAAGATTTGTACAAGGAGGCTTTTGATAAATATAAACAGGCGATTAAAATCAAACCAGACAACCACGAAGCCTTGTACAACTGGGGAACTGCTTTAGGCAACTTAGCAAAAACAAAAGAAGGCAAAGAGGAAGAAGATTTGTACAAGGAGGCTTTTGATAAATTTCAACAGGCGATTGAATATGGAGCGAGTTCGTATAATCTTTCATGCATTCTTGCTCTTCAGGGAGATTTAGAAAACGCTTTAAAATATTTAGAATTAAGTCTTTCAAAAAGTGAAGTTGATGTAAATTTCGTTGAAAATGATGAAGACTGGATGGGTTATTTGAACCAAAGGAAGTTAGTCACTTTGCTAAATAAGTATAAATGATAAAGAACAAAAGCACAACAAAAGCTGTACGTAATAAAGGTTTCACTGCTATAATTAAAGTAAATGAATATTGACAAAATTTAGGTGGGCGGAAAGCAAATGGCTCTCTAATCCCTCACTAAGCATACTGACCACCACTAAATTAGTTCAGTCATGAAGGATAAATCTAATTATTTAGAGCAAGATCCTATTTGGGAGAAATTGGGCATAGAAAATCAAAAGCAATACCTCGATGAAATCTATGTAAAGGGCAGGTTTCATGAAAATGTACCAAGCGTAATTAAAGATGATTTCGAAATCGTTGAATGTTTAATGTTCTATAGTTATTTTAATTACGGGTTAATTGATGAAGCTTATGGTAAAGCAACAAGAATTTTCGAGTCAAGTGTGGAAGTAAGAATGGAAGAGTTAGAACTTGAGAAATCTCCACGCTTCGAAAACTTAAAAACAAAATTGGATCGAATTCAAGAGTATACTACGCAAAACTTATTACATCAATATCAAGCACTTAGAGGTCTCAGAAACACCTTTGCTCACCATAAGTCGGGACGATTGATGGGAATTACAATTGTAGATATTATTGTACACGTAATTAACATGATTAACTCCTTATTCCTTTCTAAAAATCAACTTGTAGCCCAAGATACCCTATTGAAGGAGCTAATCTCAACAAGCAATCATTTAAGAGATGGCGTATTCGTATTAGAGAATTCAAGAAATAGATTTTTAGTTTATTCATCAGTTCCTTACGCATGCTGGAAAAATAATGGCGAAAAAGTAAAATCATTCTGGATGTTTCATCCAGTTATAGATGCACAAGAAATAACGGAGAACAATGTTTTTCTAAAGCCATTCTGTTATCACCTTAAAGATATTAAATTCAGTAAGGCAGGGATGAAAGGTGTTGAGATAAAGAGTCAAGAAATAATTAAAGTGTCGAAAACCATTCATGAAAAAGATATTGGTAAGTACAAGAATCACTGCCAATTAATGAAAAACACCTCACCAGAACTTAAGGGAATAAAAACCACACTTTTGAATCGAACTATCAATATAAGTGCTTCCAAATTTCTATATGAAGTAGCATGGTAAATACTATTTTCCTCAATTTATAAAAATCATTGCCCCAATGTTTGATAAATTATGTCAACTAATAACTTGCAACGATTAGCGGGTCTACAGGAAAACAATCTCGTCCGGTCATACAGTTTTAGATAGGTTGGAACGAGTTCAGTCCGAGAGATACAAACCCCTTCCTAAAACTTTGTATCTTTACAACTAATGAGGTCATTAACACCTGACCTCCCAAAAAACCAGATGGAACGAAAGGAACCCTTGGCGGGAGTTTCTGTCACTCCAATAGATGAGGAGCAATGCCTGACACCCTAAACCAAAATCCTGAGCAGAAAGCGCGAGATAACATCGATAGGATGCTTTTCGAGGCCGGGTGGGTTGTGCAACCGAAAAGTAAGGTGGACTTATCTGCCGGAAAAGGGGTAGCCGTGCGAGAATATCAAACAGACGTGGGACCTGCGGATTACATCCTGTTTACTGATCGGAAGCCCGTGGGAGTGATCGAAGCCAAACGAGAGGAGGAGGGCCAAAAACTAACCGTTTCAGAAGACCAAAGCAGTGGGTACGCAAGCGGCAAATTGAAGCATTTAAATAACGAACCTCTACCTTTTGTGTACGAAAGTACAGGAGTAATCACCCGCTTCACAGATTACCGGGATCCGAAACCCAGATCAAGGCCTGTTTTTTACTTTCACAGACCAGAGACATTGCTGGAATGGTATGGACAAGACAAAACGCTTCGCGCACGGTTGAAAGATATTCCTGATTTGGATGTTACCGGCTTGCGTCCTGCACAAATCACGGCTATTCAAAATCTCGAAAAATCATTTGAAGATAATCGACCCAAAGCCTTGATTCAAATGGCGACCGGAGCAGGTAAGACTTTTACGGCTTGCACTTTCGTCTATCGCTTGTTGAAACATGTAGATGCCAGGCGCATTCTTTTTGTGGTTGACACCAAAAATCTGGGCGAGCAGGCGGAACAAGAGTTCCTTAAATATCAACCTACAGATGATAATCGGAAGTTTACCGAGCTTTATAATGTCCAACGATTGAATTCAAGTTATATCGCTTCGGATAGTCACGTCTGCATTTCCACTATTCAGCGGCTGTATTCCATTCTTAAAGGGGAGGAACTGGAAGAAACTGAGGAAGAGGAGAACCCAAACGAAAAAAGTTGGCAATGGCAGAAAAAAGAACCTATTCCGGTTGAGTACAACAGCAAAAACCCGATAGAGCAATTTGACTTTATCATTATTGACGAATGCCACCGATCCATTTACAATCTCTGGAAACAGGTGCTCGATTATTATGATGCCTTTCTGATTGGCTTAACGGCTACTCCTGACAAACGTACTTTTGGATTCTTCAATGAAAATGTGGTGAGTGAATACACCTATGAAGAATCGGTGGCAGATGGTGTGAATGTACCTTATGATGTATATACAATAGAAACTGAAATCTCACAAGCCGGCGGGGAAATCAAAGCCAAAGAGTTCGTGGAT
>DATFJT010000260.1:0-4209 GCA_035269065.1 Saprospiraceae bacterium
AATGCACGTCGGATTTCCTTGATGGATTGGGCTATATTAATTTCTGTCAACTTTCCCTCGCCGGTCAAATTTTTAAAAGCCGACTCCAATCTTTCATTTAAACTTTCGAACATTTTTAATTCTGTTTTGGTCGCATTTCTACAATGACATTCATGAAGTTATCATGATTCTCGTGCAGAACTGTTTGATCTTCCAGCAATTGATACACGATGCTTCACAACGTACAAAGATGAAACTATTTAATGATTTTTACATATCCGAGCCTCGTTCATATCCTTTGAACTTTTCTTCGGTTTAGTGAAGACCCGTAAAATGCACCTAAAATGCGGGTTATTATACACTTAAACGACCTCAGGAACGAATGAATTACGTTGTTCTTTATTGAGCCCTGGAACGAGTTTTCCTTCTGCATTCAACTTGACCCAGATTTTACTCATCCTTTTTAAAAGTCTATTGTTCCACTGTTTGAAAATAGCTTTTTACCTTTGCGGCTTAACATAAGGCAGGATGGATAGAAATACGATTATTGGAATGTTGCTCATGGTGCTCTTGTTCTTTTTATATGTCAAGATCAATGCACCGTCTCCTGAGGAAATCAAGGAGCAAAAGCGCATTCAGGATTCCATTCAGCAAGTGGAGACGGAGCGAGAGAGACTGGACTCTCTGAATGAATTGGGTTTGTCCGATAACGGAACAGAAAAATCTCGGTACGATCAAGAAGAAACACAGAAGGCAATTCCTGATGATGCGTTGAATGATTCCTTGCGCAATGTGCAACTTCGAACAGAATTTGGCTCTTATGCAGATCATTTGTCAGGCGAAGAGAAGGAGATTACATTAGAAAACGATCACATTTTAGTTACGCTCTCCAGTAAAGGTGCGTACGTCAAATCCGTTTTACTCAAAAAATATAACAAGACCATTCTCAATAAGGAGCACAAGGAATTGGAGCTTCCCCTATACTTATTGGAAGACGACAAAAACCGCTTCAATTTTTCATTTTCCGAAAATGGGCGCACTATAGGTACCGAAAACCTTTATTTTAAGGCATCTGAAAGTTCTAGTAGTGTTGATTTCACTATTCCTACGAGCACAGGTAAGGACTTTGTTATCAGTTATGCATTGGGTGATAAAGATTATCTTCTGGACATTGATATTTCCAGCCCCTACAGGGATAAAGAGCTCAGGTTGGAGTGGATGAACTATATGGACCGTATTGAATACAACACCTCTTACGAGAAAATGTATTCTACAATTTACTATAAAGAATCTGATGAAGACAGCGACCACTGTAGCTGTACAGGTGAGGATAAGGAAGTTATTGAGGATCGACCTTTAAAATGGGTCTCACACGCCAATCAATTTTTTAACAGCACCCTGATAGCAGAGGGAACCTTTGATGACGCTATACTGGAGGTATTACCCATGGAGGAGGAATCAGATGATCTCAAACTGGCGAAAACATTTATCAATTTTAAGACCAACGAATCCGGTAAGTTTGATATGCAAATGTACGTCGGCCCGAATGAGTTTTCTCGTTTGAGAGCCATGAATATGGAGATGGAAAATATTATTCCTTTTGGTACTTCCATATTTGGTACAATTAACAGATGGATCATTCGCCCTGTATTTGATTTTCTTACGAGCCTCATCGGCATCAAAGGGTTAGCGATAGTACTCCTGACTTTTTTAATTAAACTAATTTTGTTTCCGCTTACATTTAAAATGCTCAAAAGTCAGTCTAAAATGGCTGCATTGAAACCTGTTTTAGAAAAGCTCAAATCCAAGCATAAAGACGATCAGCAAAAGCAGCAAATGGAGACCATGAAAACCTACAGGGAGTATGGTGTCAGTCCGCTCGGTGGTTGTATGCCTATGGTTTTGCAGATGCCTATTTGGTTTGCACTATATCGGTTTTTCCCGGCCTCTATTACTTTCAGACAGGCTTCCTTCCTCTGGGCCAGAGATTTGTCCTCTTACGATGTGATAGCATGGTTGCCATTCGAGATTCCTTTCTACGGAGATCACGTCAGTTTGTTCACCATTCTTTGGGCGGTATCCCTAATCGTTTATACCTACTACAATAGTCGATACATGGATTTTAGCTCTCAGCCAGCCATGAAGTACATGCAATACCTGATGCCCTTGATGTTTTTGTTTTATTTCAACAACTTCGCTAGTGGTTTATCTTGCTATCTCTTTTTCTCCAACGTAATGAACATCGGGCAGAATCTCATTACCAAGAACTACATTATAGACCAGGAGAAAATCAAAAATGAATTAATTAAGAATAAGGATAAGCCCAAGAAGAAAGGGGGTTTCCAGGCACGACTTGAGAAAGCTTTAAAAGAACAGCAGAAAATAGCGGAGCAAAACAAGAAAAAGAAGAAGTAATCAGAAGAGATATAGCGGTTGCTTGCAAGTTTTGGATCGTGCCTTAGTAATTTATCAAAATGCGGCAATCAGCACCTTAGCTGGTTTTATCGATTATTCCATTTTCGATGGCATATAGAATTAATTCAGAAGAAGAGTTGAGGTCTAGTTTTTTCAATATGTTTTTACGATGGGTGTTGACTGTATGAGGGCTTAGATGTAACTCCTTTGCTATTTGCTTCGAAATAAGTCCTTGTGCTACTAATTCTACAATTTCCAATTCCCTCTCAGTCAATACAGCCGGAGAACAATCTTTTAAACCCGTTTCAGAGTTTTGAATGACATAATCGAGGACAGTGCTACAAAAAAATTTCTTTTTGGCTGCAGTAGCAAGAATGGCGTCTCTTATTTCCTTTTCTCCGCAATTCTTGGTCACGAAGTTATTAACTCCTTGTTCAATGGTGCCCAGGATTCTAAATCGATTTGTATCATTGCTCACGATGAGGACAGTACATTGAGGGTGGTCTTTTTTAAGTCGTTTAACAGTATGTTGATCAAAGTAATCCCGTTGGTGGTAGTCTATAATGATAGTGTCCGGGGATTGTTCTTTCAAAAACTCGAACAATTCCCTTTCTGAGCAAACCTCTCCAATGACTTCAAACCCGTTTATGCTTTGCACCAAAGATTTTATGCCCTCTCGTACAAGGAATTGATTGTCAGCCAAGAGCACTTTTTTGCTCATAATGAATAAGAATTGATAAAGTAGCTATAAAAAGAAAGCCTGCCGCCCGAATACTCAGACAGCAGGCTTATTATTTCTTCAATTGAAAAATTACATGTTGTAAAGCCCTGAAAGATTTGGAAGAATCATGAATTCTGTTCTTCTATTCTCTTTCAATTGCTCTGCTGTCAAATCCTTTCCTTCGTGGACAGGCTTGTATTCAGCTCTGGCAGAAGCGCCTACTTGTGAAGCTGCAACACCATTTTTAACAAGATGTCTCACGACATTGTTTGAACGTCTGGCGCTCAAATCCCAGTTGTCCGTGTAGATTGCGCCTTCAACCATTTTCTTATGGTCCGTGTGGCTCTCTACTAAAATGCCAACATCAGGATGATTGGACAAAATTTCAGCAACTTTCTTCACTACGTCTCTTCCTTCCTTGTTGATTCGAGCTGAACCGGAATTGTAAAGAATATTGTTGTCCATAGTAAGATAGATAGAGCCATTCTTTTCGGACATGGCAACACCTTTATTGGCATACATAGCAGAAGAGATAGCAGAGTTAAGTTCTTTGATTTTAGCCTCACGCTGTTGCAATTCGGCTTCCGTCATATTGACTTGTTTCTTGTACTTATCAACTGTGGCACTAAGATCAGCAATTTGACCTTCGAGATCCATTTTGACTTTCTCTAATTCGCTTTCGAGACGTGCTTTGGCCTCTTCTAGCTCGCTGACTTGTGATTTGCAATCCCTTAATTCAGCAAGTGCATTTTCTTTTGCATCCTCAAGTTCCGTATACTTCTTTTTAGAAACACAAGAAGTAACCAAAACAAAAGAAAAGAAAATGGCAAAGATTCTAACAGTTGTGCTCATAACTCTCTGATTGTTTTTTTGATAATTAATGTACAAATATCGCATTTTCAATCGAATTAACTGAATATTTGACCCCTTAATTAAAACCCTTGGAGGTTTTAATCCTTTTATTGCTACAGTAAATTGTAAGTAGATATATGGGAATCCTGTTTGTTTTAATGTTCATTCTTGGGAAATTCTATATTTTTTGGTCTATGCGAAAGCATTTTAAATGGACCAACTGGTTTTTGCCATATTACTCA
>DATFJT010000261.1:0-4229 GCA_035269065.1 Saprospiraceae bacterium
CTCGCCCGGGCTCGGCAAAAATGCCAGAGATGCTTCATCGGGAAGAGATTCGATGTTCTCCTCCAGCAATTCTGCCAGAACAGATTCCGGTTTTCCTGCCGTTCTTAAAACGTATTCCTCGTAACCCGTTTCCGGACTAAGTGATTTTATCTTTTCCAAAATGCCGTGGTCCAGAAGATATTCGAGTTCATAGGGAACACCGGGCAATGAGATAAGGTGTTTATCACCCAAATCAAACCACATGCCGGGTGCTGTTCCCATGCGATTGGTGAATAGTTCACAGCCCTCTGGCATGAAGCATTGCTTTTTATGGGCAGGTTTGACTTCTATTCCACGTCCATCGAACAAATCCTTGATATTCTCATAAGTAGCTTCATCGAAATAAAACTCCCTGTCGAGCTGTTCTGCAATGGCCTGCTTGGTTACATCGTCGTGGGTAGGTCCGAGGCCTCCTGTCATCAATACAATATCTGCCTCTTCCAGGGACTTCTGTATATGCTCTTTAATGACATCCAATTTATCCGGAATAACGGATACCCCAATGGGTTCTACAAGGGTTTCAAATAGCTTTCTACCCATGTAAGCCGCATTAGTATTCACTGTTCTGCCAGCAAGTATTTCATCACCAATATTGATGATCCAGGCTTTTTTCATAAGACCGCTTTCTTTAACATACAAAAAACAGGGCCATTGGTTAACATTGGAAGGGCCCGAAGGATGATTTCACACTACAAAAAAACCAGGGAACCACTCGTATAAGCTTGACGGGTACCGTCCGATTTTTCTATAATAAGCGCTCCGCTCCTATCAACTCCTCTGCAAACACCACGAATGGAGTCTTTTCCTCTAATCAGTTCTACCTCCGTGTCCAATCCGTAGAAATTTTCCTCATAAGTCGCCAGCAATGCCTCAATACCTTTCGTCTCAAGTTCATTCAAACATCGCTCCAACTCCCTACATAAATCATCGAATAGGCTTTGCCGGTAAAATGTCTTTCCGGACTCCAAAAATAATGAAGTGGCCTGGGGTAAATTGGCATCAAATTCGCGTTGGTTTACATTCAACCCAATGCTGATAACAGCATGGTCTACCTGGGAGCTTCTCAAAGAGGTTTGAGTCAATATACCAGCCACTTTTTTGTGCCCAATCAACAAATCATTGGGCCATTTGATGCACACACTATGAGAAGTTAAAGCGGCCTTGATGACGCGAAGGAGTGCAACAGAAGTGACCAGATTGAGCGAAAAAGATTGATCTGCCTGGAGGAATTGAGGATGAACAATAGAACTAAAGAGTAGGTTTTCCCCTTTCTCACTCTGCCAATTCCTGCCATGTTGACCCCTGCCTGCATGTTGAAAATCTGCCAGAATGACCGTTCCAGGTCGTGGACTAAATTTTGATAATAGTTCTATAGCGTAAGTGTGCGTAGAATTGATTTCTCGGAAATAATACAATAACTTACCCCAATATCGAGTATACTTGCAGTAATGCAACGAATTCATAAAAGGCAAAATTAAAACATCTTTGATTAAAGAAGACCACAGAATTGATCAGGAAAAAAAAGCCCAAGTTCTGCACGCCGAAATTATAGAATCCATTCAAGACGTAAAGGGGAAACATATTGTAAAGTTGGATCTCAGAAAACTGGACGAAGCCCCAACAGATTATTTCATCATTTGTGAAGGCGATAATTTCACTCAAGTGAAAGCCATTGCGGCAAAGATCGCTGAAAAGGTGAAGAAAAAAATCGGTGCTCGACCATCATCTGTGGAGGGAACTCAGAATGGCAATTGGGTGCTCGTAGATTATTTCAATACGGTCGTGCACGTTTTTTACCGCGACACCAGACAATTCTACAATCTCGAAGACCTTTGGTCTGACGCAGAATTTACAGTTATAGACGAACTGTAGCTCTCAATATGAACACTCACTTATTAAAAGCGTTGTTACAATCCGTGCGCTAGAACAATTAAGAGTAAGACATGCTTGAAAATAAAAATAACAAAGACAAGAATAAGGACAATAAAGACCCTGAAAATAAGCCCAAGTTCAATATCTATTGGATTTATGCTTTGATCGCCATCTTGTTTGTATCCGTCAGTTTGTTCTCCAATATGAACGCCCTGACCGGAAAATCTATAGATTCATCTGAGTACCAGGAACTGATCGACAATGGTGAAATTGAAAAAATCACCATCATCAATCGAGAAACAGCCCATATTTACCTGAAAGATGAATATCTTGATCAGCACAATATTGACTCCGACAATAATTTTGTAAGTAATAGTCCGCACTTCTATTACACCATAGGGTCTATAGATCAGTTTGTCGAAAAATTGGACGAATTGTCCGACGATGACATCAAAAGTAATAACGTCGTTTACCAATTTGAAACCAGAAGTAATTGGATGGGCGAAATTATGAGTTGGGTGATTCCATTGGTCATTTTCATAGGTATATGGTTATTCATCATGAGAAGAATGAGTGGCGGAGCGGGTGGCCCCGGCTCACAAATTTTCAACATCGGTAAGTCCAAGGCTACCCTTTTTGACAAAGATGCTAAGGTCAACGTCACATTTGAAGATGTTGCCGGATTGGAAGAAGCCAAAGAAGAAGTAAAAGAGGTGGTGGATTTCCTTCAGCATCCCAAGAAATATACTTCTCTTGGTGGTAAAATTCCTAAGGGTGTACTTCTTGTAGGCCCTCCGGGTACCGGTAAAACATTGCTGGCTAAAGCAGTTGCTGGAGAAGCTGGCGTACCTTTCTTTTCAATATCAGGTTCAGATTTTGTAGAAATGTTTGTAGGTGTAGGTGCCTCCAGGGTGAGGGATTTATTCAAACAGGCGCGTGAGAAGGCACCGTGTATTGTTTTTATTGACGAAATCGATGCCATTGGCCGCACAAGAGGAAAAGGTGCAGTTCAAGGCGGCAACGATGAGAGGGAAAATACGTTGAACCAGCTGCTTGTGGAAATGGATGGTTTCTCCACAGACAAGGGGGTAATTCTTATGGCCGCCACCAACCGACCTGATGTTTTAGACCAGGCTCTTCTAAGACCAGGTAGATTCGACAGGCAAATAGGTATTGACCTACCCGATATTGTGGGTCGCGAGGCTATTTTTAAGGTGCATTTGCAACACATTAAGGTTGCAGAAGAAGTCGATGCAAAAATATTAGCTGAAATGACACCCGGTTTTGCTGGGGCTGACATCGCCAATGTGTGTAATGAAGCTGCTCTCGTGGCAGCCCGGCGCAATAAGAAGCAGGTGGAAATGGATGATTTCAATTACGCATTAGACAGGGTGATCGGTGGGTTGGAAAAGAAAAACAAAATCATCGCCCCACAGGAAAAAGAAATTATTGCCTTTCACGAGGCAGGTCATGCCATTTGTGGTTGGTTCCTCGAGTATGCCAGTCCGTTGGTCAAAGTGACCATCGTTCCGCGTGGGATAGGGACCCTGGGATACGCCCAATATTTGCCAAAGGAAGAACACATTACCCGCACAGAGCAACTTCTGGATCGCATGTGTATGACCCTGGGCGGTCGGGCTGCAGAAGATATTATCTTTGGAAAGATATCTACAGGAGCCCAAAATGACTTGGATCGCGTAACGCGTATGGCTTACAATATGATAGCTGTTTATGGGATGAACCCAAATGTCGGAAATGTAAGTTTTTACAAAATGTCAGAAGAAAGCTACCAGCGTCCATACTCTGAGGAAACCGCCAAAATGATCGATGAAGAGGTTCGAAAAATGATCGATATTCAATATGAAAGGGCGAAGTCTTTGTTGGAGGAAAAAAGAGAAGACTTGACCAAACTCGCTCAGGAGCTCATAGAACACGAGGTACTGACCAAGACTGATGTCGAAAGATTATTGGGACTACGTCCGGAAAACAAACCGGTACTCACGCTAAAAATCACCTCAAATCAGGATAAAGAAAATGATGAGGGCCATAATGAAGAAGAGGTTTCCAGCTCTGCGGAACAAAAAGCGGGAAAAGAGAGTGATAATGTTAACGTTTAAAAATTGGACGAACTGCTCATAATAAGAGCAAATGTTCAATTTTCCATGTCCCTTTGCTTGCAGGCAGGATTTATTCCTCGCGCACAATCAGACGGAATCCATTTCCATGGATGTTGGCAATTTCTACATGGGTATCACCCTTCAGGTATTTTCTCAATTTCGTAACGAAGACATCCATACTTCTGGCAGTGAAATAATTGT
>DATFJT010000262.1:0-3910 GCA_035269065.1 Saprospiraceae bacterium
ATCTTCCAAGTGTGAGAAAAGTATTGTTTGTAAGTACGCTGGCTGCAAAAGGGCCGGCGGATTTTACTGATCGACCGCTAAGCATGGAAGACGAAGATTTACCCGGCACACCTTATGGCAGGAGTAAATTAATGGGTGAAAAGAGGCTTAAAGAGCACGAGGGGTTCCAACACATCATTTTGCGTCCCACTGCTATCTATGGTCCCAGAGAAACCAAAATGTTACAGCTGCCCAAAATCATGAAGAGAGGACTAGAGCCGGATTTTGCTCCATCAGGTCAGAAAGTCAGCTTCATACATGTGTATGATTTTTGTCGTCTGGCATTTGACGCATTGGAGTCAGATCATGCTGATAAAACCTACCTTGTAACAGATGGGCACGCCTACGAAATGTCGCTCTACAGGTCCATTATCCGGGATCACCTGGACATTAAACCTATTCGTTTGCGCATTCCTCCTAAATTCCTGTTGGAATCTGTGCGATGGATTAACCGCCTTGCAAAATCAACAGGCCAGATCATGCATACTACCCCAGAGAAGATTAGAGACGTTACGGCACTAAATTGGACTGTAGACCTTAGTCCATTGGAAGAAGACTATGGCTTTCGTGCTCAATATCCCCTGGAAAAGGGACTCCCGCATACACTCGACTGGTATCAAAAAAAGGGGTGGCTGTAATCTATATTAACGAATAACTCGTGAAGTCTGCTTACCCTCGGAACGCACTTCAAGGATAATACCCTGGTTTTCCATTTGATTTAAAGAAATTAGTATTTCATTATCTCCTGATGGCGCATTCCAGGAACCCATGTGTTGTCCAAGGCTATTGTAGATGCTGATCTGTGCATCGCGCAACAAAGGAGCATCCCAAACAATACGGTATCCATTGGCACTGTGGAGCACTTTGAATTCATTGCTTAGGAGATCCGGCTCTGAATTACTGCTTGGCTCGAAAGCATTCCGAATCTCAGCATCTAATTCATTTTCATCTCCGGAGCTAAATCCTCTTTTATAGAAAACGACATTCATATCCTGATCAACAAGATAGGTATGCGGCTGACTGCTGATCCCCAGAGCATCACGCACATCACTGGCCGGAGCAAAAATCAAATCATAGGGGTAATCGTTATTTTCAAATAACTGTCTAGCGCTGGCCCTCCCTGACTGGGAATCCATGCTTATGGCAATTACTTCTGTATTGTACTCGTTGAGCCAGGAATCGTAGAATGACTCAATACGTCCCAATTCATTTCTACAAATGCTACACCACGACGCCCAAAATATAATAAGGTGGTTGCGATCGTCATCCAGGTAGCTGTCTAACATGAGCTGATTTCCATCAGCATCAGTTATTTCCAATTGATCTAATTGACCAAAAGATGGAGCAGCAAAAAATAAGGTGATTATGGTAAAAAGAAAAGTTTTCATGGTAATAGATATTTTGATCGAAAATACGGAATCTTTTGTTGGTAGTCAATAATTAAAAAAGACATTCATCCTTTGGGACAAATGTCTTTAACTCGTATTGTTTTCTTGCTTTGCTTACACAACAGAGTGCTCGAATTGCTTGGCATAAGCACCAGCCTTCAATTTGGCAGATATAGCTTTGAAGGCCTGTAAGGTATCTGCAATGTCACGGTCTGTATGCGTAGCCGTCGGAATAAGCCGTAAAATGATCATACCCTTAGGCACTACAGGATAAACGACTATGCTGCAGAATACACCATGATTCTCACGCAAATCGTAAACCAGATTCATGGCTTCCTCTGTCGTCCCCTCCATATACACTGGAGTCACACAACTGTTTGTTACTCCGATGTCAAAACCGTTGGTTTTTAGACCAGATTGCAGGTTGTTGACATTTTCCCAAAGCTTACGCTTATGCTCAGGATTGTCCCTCAGCATTTCAAGGCGTTTGAGGTTACCGATGACTACAGGTAATGCCAGAGACTTGGCAAAAATTTGAGATCTCATGTTGTACTTGAGATAATCTATAATTTCTGTGTCTCCAGCGAGAAAGGCTCCTACGCTTGCCATTGATTTGGCAAAAGTGGAGAAATATACGTCTATTTCATCCTGAACACCCTGTTCTTCTCCCGCACCTGATCCTCTTTCTCCCAAAGTACCAAAACCGTGGGCATCATCAACGAGAAGGCGGAAATTGTATTTTTCTTTCAAGGCAACAATTTCCTTTAATTTTCCCTGATCACCTCTCATGCCAAATACACCTTCCGTAATGACAAGAATACCACCTCCTGATTTTTCAGTCATGGTTTTCGCCTGTTCGAGACATTTCTCGAGGTGTTCAATGTCATTGTGCTTGAATGCAATCCTGCGTCCGATATGCATGCGTAAACCATCGATAATACAAGCATGGGATTCTGAGTCATAAACAGCGACATCTCTTCTCGAAAGCAATGTATCTACAGCAGACATGATTCCCTGGTAACCGAAGTTTACAAGTACGGCTTTTTCCTTTTTTTCAAAGGCAGCCAATTCTTCTTCCAGCTGGATATGGTATTTGGTTTCACCGGACATCATACGGCTACCCATTGGATAGGCCAGTCCCCAATCTGCTGCGGCTTCGGCATCTACCTTTCTCACTTCGGGATGGTTACCCAGTCCGAGATAATTGTTTACACTCCAACAGACGACTTCTTTTCCTCGAAATTGCATCCTTCCACCAAGAGGTCCTTCCAGTTGGGGGAACATGTAATAGCCCTCAGCAACATGTTGGTATTTGCCTAAGGGGCCTTTTCCTTCGCGGATTTTGTCAAATAAATCTTTCATAAGACTTCTTTTTTAACACAATTGCCGGTAAACATTTTTACCGGCATTTTAAAAAGTAGCTTTTTAAATGGTAATGGGTTCTTTTAGACAATATTCTGGTTCTAGAAAACCGTGTTCCTCCATCCATTGATCATCGTAAATTTTTCCGATGTATTTACTGCCGTGATCACTGAACAGCAAAACGAGGTAATCGTTGACTGTGAATCTATCTCTTAATTTGATCAAACCCTCCAAAACAGATCCAGCAGAATAGCCTACCAAAAGACCTTCAGTTTTTGCCAACTCCCTTGCCCTGAGAGCAGAGCCTTTATCAGTAACCTTGATAAATTCATCAATAACATCAAATTTGACGTTGGAGGGTACTATTGATTTGCCTACGCCCTCCAGGGTGTTGGAATAATTCTCGGTTTCATCAATCATACCTGTTTCGTGGTACTTTTTTATGATAGATCCGTATGCATCGATTCCTATGACTTGTACATCTGGATTTTGTTCTTTGAGATAGGACCCTGTCCCGGAAATAGTTCCACCTGTTCCTGATGTGCAAATAAAATGGGTAATGGCTCCATTGCTTTGATTCCAAATTTCAGGTCCCGTCGTATGATAATGGGCATTTGGATTGTCGATGTTGAAATTCTGATTCAGATAGAAACTGTTGGGTATTTCTCTGGCTTTTTGCTTTGCCTGGGAATAGTAGGATCTTGGATCTTCTGGCTTGGCACTTTTGGGGCATACAATTACTTCTGCACCCATCGCACGAAGCTGATTGAGTTTCTCCGAAGAAATCTTACTCGATACGGTAATAAGTGCATGGTATCCTTTTATGGCACACACCATAGCTATCGCAAAACCGGTATTTCCGGAGGAGGCCTCAATAATAGTAGCTCCTGGCTTAATTTTTCCTTGTTTCTCGGCCCTTTGTATCATATAAAGGGCAATACGATCCTTGGCAGAGTGTCCTGGGTTGTATCCTTCTACTTTGGCGTAGACGTTAAGATTGAGTTTTTTAGAGAAATGATTCAATCTGATCAAAGGTGTGTTTCCAATGGTCTCAAGTACATTGTTATAAACACTCATAGTTCATCGTTTACACAATTCAATGGGCTAAATTACGCTTATTT
>DATFJT010000263.1:0-2997 GCA_035269065.1 Saprospiraceae bacterium
AAGAATTTTCTGTGATATTCTCCCCGGTACATGGCGATACAGGAATCCAGGGCCCCATTGAATTCCTCATTCAGATGATGCATGATCATAAGGGAGATTTCTTCGTGAGAAATACTAACCAGTTTGAATTCAAGAGCATGAGAAAATGGTCCGTGTCCTATGTCATGTAAAAGCATTGCTGCAGCCAAAGCCTCGGTCTCCTCATCTGAAATTTCTATGCCTTTATTTCTCAATATAGAACAGGCCCTTAGCGCCAGGTGCATAGCCCCGATGGCATGATGAAATCGGGTGTGTAATGCTCCGGGGTAGACATAATGAGAGAGCCCTACTTGTTTTATGTAGCGTAAACGCTGAAAGAAAGGGTGTTCAATCAAGTCGAAAATGAGGCCTTCCGGGATGCTGATGAATCCGTAAACTGGATCGTTGATTATTTTTTTGTAGCGCATGTCTTTTAAATGTAGTGTCGCTGGTTGGTAAAGTTAGAAAGAATCGCTTTGAGGTCTTGGGTTTATACTTATTTTCCCAATGACTGCGTTATTAGGGTCACCTCCAAAAAAATAATTTCAATATGAGTAAAGTCAGCATTCTTTGGGCCGATGATGAGATAGAAACGCTAAAGCCACTTATTTTATACCTTGAAAAGAAAGACTATCAGGTTATTCCCGTTTCCAATGGACACGACGCCTTAGACAAGCTCAAAGCGGGGGAAGCTATCGATGTGATTTTTCTTGACGAAAGCATGCCCGGCATTACGGGGCTAGAAGTCTTAGAGCGCATTAAAAAGATCAATACGCGTATTCCTGTTGTAATGATTACGAAGAACGAACAGGAGGACGTAATGGAAGAAGCCATTGGTTCTCAAATTGACGATTACCTGATCAAACCAGTGAAGCCTGCCCAGGTCTTGCTGACAATAAAAAAAATGATTGACAACAAAAGACTGGTGCTGAACAAAACAGAAAGCAGCTACCAGCAAGAATTCCGGGAGCTACTTATGTTCATCAATGAAATACGCGACCTGGAGGGATGGCAGGAAGTCTACCGTCGAATTGTGAACTGGGAGTTGCGACTTGACCGCTCGGCATCCATTGACATGCAGGATATCCTCAATATGCAGAAAACGGAGGCCAATGCAGGGTTTTCAAAATATGTAGAGGAGCGTTACCGCAATTGGATTACAGATCAGGAGTTACTGATGTCCAACAACCTGATTAAGCGAAAAGTGTTGCCTCATCTCAAGGATGAGTTACCCGTAGTTTTTCTATTACTAGATAACCTGCGCTACGATCAATGGAAAATTATCGAGCCGTTGATTGCTGATCACTACCGAATAGAGGAAGAGGATTTCTATCTCAGCATTTTACCTACAAGTACGCAATACAGTAGAAATGCCATTTTTGCCGGTATGATGCCCGGAGATATTGCCAAGCACTATCCCGAATACTGGAAAAATGATGCTGAGGAGGGCGGGAAAAATATGTACGAAGAACAACTCTTGGGTAAACAACTTGATCGCCTGATGCACAAGGAGGTCAGCTGGAGCTACAGAAAGATCAGTCGTCACCACCAGGCCAAGCAACTGGAAGATTCCGTATACGATTTGCTGAATAATAATCTCTCTGCAGTTGTCTATAATTTCATTGACATGCTCTCGCATGCGCGAACGGAAATGGAAGTCCTCAAGGAACTTGCGGGGGATGAACGGGCTTACAGGGGAATTACGCTGAGTTGGTTCAGGAACTCTTCATTATGGAATGCGCTAAAAAGACTTTCTGAGCGACCACATCGATTAATCATTACCACCGATCACGGAACTATCAGGGTCAATCAACCCAGCAAGGTCGTTGCAGATCGTGATACCACCACGAATCTTAGGTATAAGGTCGGTAAAAAGCTAAAATACAAGGGGAATGATGTTCTGGCTATCAAAGAGCCTGAGAAATATGGTCTTCCTCGTCCCAATTTAAGCTCAACTTTCATTTTTGCCAAAGAGGACAAGTTTTTTCTGTATCCCAATAATTACAATTACTACAACAACTATTACAAGGATACTTTTCAGCATGGTGGCATATCGCTAGAGGAAATGCTTTGTCCTTATGTGAGCCTGGTTCCTCGTTAATCAATCTTATTGCCCAAGGTCAGCGTGCTTGTTGTACAATTGATTGAGTGTGGCTTGGCGGCCGATGAAAAAAAGCCGACGGCCAAAAACACCTTTCTTTTTGAGCTCTACATCGACAAGTGGAACACCAAAAAAACTTTGCTCTCTGATGTCTTTGATTTGATGATAGGGATAGCGGGCCGTTTTAAAATAGTTGCTAGCGTAAAGAAAGAGCTCATCGCATTCGATTCGTTTCAGGCGCATGATGGTCAGCGCAAGAGCCCCCACAGTCAATAAGTAAAGAACAATCAACCCAGGTACGAGTGCAGTATGAATTTCTGCCATGGCATTTTGAAACCCGCGATGGAATACCATGGCGAGGGATATTGCACCAAAGAAAACAATCCATACGATCGGCACAAAAAACCGCAAAAACATGGTTGAATTACTGGATACTCTAATCATAAGATTGCAATTCTAATTTTTTGGCCATTTTTTTGGTGACCCGTTTTGAAATGTAAATGCTCACTTCGTACAACAGGTAAAGTGGTATTCCGATTAAAAATTGTGTCATGACATCGGGTGGTGTGATGATAGATGCCACTATGAGAATCAAAACGAAGGCGTGTCTTCGGTAAGTCCTCATAAATTCGGGTGTCACGAGTCCCACTTTCGAAAGAAAATATACGACTACAGGTAATTCAAAAACGATTCCAGTAGGAATAGTAAACATGGTCATATAATTGACATATGACGATATGGAAGGCTGGCTCACCGCACCTTCTATCTGATATCCACCCAGGAAATTGATGGCAAAGGGGGAAATGATGAAGTAACCAAAGGCTACACCGAGCATAAATAAAGAGCTACAGATGAAAACCACCCCACGAATGGCCTTA
>DATFJT010000264.1:0-7211 GCA_035269065.1 Saprospiraceae bacterium
AGTCAGATCGCCTTAGCCATTAAATTGTGGTCACCGTCTTTAGAAAGATCCAAATCACTAAGCCCAGGAAGTGCACCTTCAAAGGTACTTTTTGGATACTTGGAACTTTCCATATAGTTTTCATTGAAATGCTCCTGCATAAGCGCTTTTTCAAATTGGAAAGCTTTTATCAAGACAGCCCACTGAATTCGGCTGGTTTCAGTGTCAATGACACAGGTGGCCTTATAATTATGGGCTTCAATATTTTCCATTGGGGTTTGGGAGAAAAAGGAAATATCTCCACTTCGGGTAAAATATTTTTGAGCACTTAACTGCCCAGAAGTCATCAACAACAGGAAAACCCAATAATATTTCATGCTTTATATAATTTTTGAAGCTTGCGACATTCCATACGCTCTTTAAATCGACATTCTTTTAGGTTTATTCTGCTATGACACCTTGAACAAGTACCACGTCCATAAGGAATCCTGTACACTTTGCTTTGATAGAGACGGCCTCACCCAAACTCAGCGCATCAGGCAGTCGCTCCATTTCACAAACAACTCTAGAAAGGGCATCTCCGGTTTCCAGTATAACGGATGGAGGGACCTCATCTTTTTTCAATTCCGCTATTGCTCCCGTAACAAGTATCACTTTGTCCAAGTATTTACTGTTGGCTAATTTTTCATCTTGCTGAAAATCCTTCAGAAGCTCTTTTGCCGATATCGACATATCTGAGCTTTTGCCGTCGAGACTCGCGGGTCCCCTGTTGTATTCATAAAAGGCATAAATGACAATAGCCAAAATAAGGCCGACCGCTAAGTAAATTATGGATTTCTTCATATTCAATTATTCAATGCACCCTGATCAATCCATGCTTCAATTTTGTTTAAATCACACTCAGGAAGTTGAGGTCCACCTTGAGGCATTTGCGAAAATCCTGATTCCCATTTTATAGAACCAAGGAATGCGCCGTTATCCACCCACAATTTCAGCGCCTCATAACCTTCGAGATTTACACCTCCTTGTTGACTGGCCACATTGTGACAGGACAGACAATTTCGCTCAAGAACAGGTAAAACATCATTGGTGTAAGACATATTCTCCGTTAGGCACTCAGCACCGTCTGGCATCAAATCCTCTTCACTATCAGAGCTGCAAGCCACTGTCAATATAATGCCAAAGGCGAAAATTCCAAAATAAATTGATTTCATGGTTGATCGTTGTGTTCCATAGTAAACGTCACTTTGCTTTACTTGGTTGTGCCATCTTCGGTATAATTATACCTATTTATAATGCCATTTACCTCATTTGAACACGTCAAAACTGGTACTCAAGACATAATCACCTCAAGCTCTTATTCAGCATAGCACACACTATACCTTGTAAATCAATTCGTATTCTCATATTGTTAAAATTATAAATTATTTTTTCTCATATGGAGAATCTGACTATATTTACCTCAGCAAACAAGGTATTTCCCCAGGAAAGACCACCAACCAACCATTAGACCAGCAGGCAGATAACCAACTAGCCGATTTTTCTCATTTGCTAAACTTTTATAATTATGAAACTGAAGTTATACCTTCTGGTTCCAGTGGCTTTGCTATGCCATTTACTGAGCTTTTCTCAACATGACATCCAACTCCAAATTATTGATGCACCCTCCAAAAACCCCGAGGTAGCACAAGAAAAACAGATGAATATTTATGCAGACTGTCCAGATGACATAACGGTTTATGCGGACCCCGGCAGACAGGGGGCTTATGTCAATTGGAATCCGATTACTGTTTCGACCTCATGCAGTTATTGCACGAACCCCATACCCAATTGCGTTTACATGGGTGATTTCAATGGACATCAATATTATTGTTCACTCTTTTTGTCCGATCGTGACGGAGCTGAAGCTTATGCTTTGAACCACGGTGGATTCCTCAGCAGTATTAATTCCAATGCCGAAAACAACTTTCTATCCTCGCAACTCATAAACACAAGGGCCTATATTGGGCTTAGTGATGAGTTGCAAGAAGGAGAACACGTTTGGGACAACAGTGATCCGGTAACATTCACCAATTGGGACAGTTTTGAACCGGACGATACGGACAGAAGTCAAAATGCGGTGGAACTGAAAAGCTCCGGCAAGTGGAATGACTGCAGTAAATATCCACCAAAAGAATTCATTATTGAATTTCCCTGCTTAGATGGCCATTTGGAAAGTGGATTGCCCAATGGGAGTTTTTTTCCTCTGGGAACCACCGAAGTACGGTATCGTTTTAGGGATGCATGTGGATACGAAACAATATGTAGTTTTCAGGTCACTGTGATAAGTAACAAGGGTATTGATATCCATTGCCCGGACGACATTGTCACACAGTGTCAGAAAGGCCTCAATGGTGCCTATGTACATTGGCCCTACCCTACAGCCAGCACGGATTGTGATTGCAATTTTCACATGCCGGATTGCATCGACATGGGATGGCAGGGACACAAGCAATTCTTTTGCTCTCTTTTTTCCACCACCTGGAATGACGCTGATAACTGGGCGCGCGCCCAAAACTCCAATCTCGTCATCATCGAAAATGAGGCAGAAAACATGCATTTGGCCAATCAGATTCAAAGAATTAATGCCTACATAGGCTTGCACGATGAAGATGGCGATGGCAATTTTGAGTGGGTAGATGGGACATCACCAAGCTATACCAATTGGGGCCCCGGCGAACCGAGTAATCTAGGACAAAACCGTTATGTCGAGCTTCAACCCAATGGACAATGGAGAACTACTTCTGGATACAATGGTAAAGAATTTATTTGTGAGAAAAAATGTCTGCAAATTCGACAAACAGCAGGCCCAAGAAATGGTGGTTTTTTCCCGGTCGGCATGACAACAATCCAATATACAGCATCAGATGCTTGTGGCAATCAGAAAAACTGCAGCTTTAAAGTGACTGTTCAAGGCGGTACTACAATCAAATGCCCCGATGATATATATGTGGATTGTGAACCATCCTGGCAGGGCAACTACGTCCATTGGGAGGAACCTGATGTACACAGTTGCTGTAATGATTGCATTGCTGGGCACCCCATTAATGGATTTATTTACATGGGTGCCAGAGGTGGGCAGGCCTATTACTGCTCTACTTTTGAAGAAAACTGGCTCAATGCCGAGCAGTTTTGCCAGAGTCGAGGAGGAAGTCTGGTATCAATTTCGAGTAATCCTGAAAATGATTTCCTCGCCAATATGTTACAGACGCAGGAGGCGTTGATAGGACTCAGTGACCATAACAACGAGGGCGTATTCGAATGGAGTGACGGCACGAACTATAATTACAACCGATTTCCTTCCTGGGGATCAGGGAATACAAATCAAAGAGACTTTGTTGTGCTCACACCCAACGGCCACTGGGATATGGTGGACAGGTACACCAAAAAGGAATTCATTATGAAAATACCTTGTACGCATGTTTCCCAAATTGAAGGACCGCCAAATGGCTCGTTTTTTGGTGAGGGACGTCACCGCATCACCTACAAAGTGGAAGACGGATGTGGCAGTTCTAAAACCTGCAGTTTTTACGTGCACGTCAGCGATTGTTGTGACAAAGATTTCACCTTGCATTGCCCCCCAGACTATCTCGGCTGCCCCGGAGACGATACAGATCCTGCCAATACGGGTGAAGCGGCCATTGATCAAATTCAACTATGTAGCGGAGTTGAAATCGACTACTACGATGAGGTGGATGAGTTCTCACCCTGTGACATCATGATTGAACGCACCTGGGTTGCCAGGATCCCAGGGGACCCGGACAGCGAACAGGAATGTGTGCAATGGATTGATCTTTTGGATGATGAAAAGCCGTATTTTACCGACGTGCCGTCTGATCTGACACTTTGCCCGGGAGAGAACATCCCCCAGGGTTTGGTCTGGGCGGAGGACAATTGCGGAGATGCGACCATTCAATTCAGGGACTCTCTGGGCACCGGAGACTGCAGGACGGGTCAAGTCAATTATCGCATTCACACGGCTACAGACCCATGTGGAAATAGCAAAGAATACATTCAAAAAGTTTTCTTCCGTCCTGATAGTTTAGCTCCTGTTATCAGTGGCTGTCCCGGCGATATTGAGGTTCAGGTACAAGATGGCAACTGTGAGAAAAAAGTCTACTGGCAGGAGCCAATGGCAACTGATAATTGTGGAACCGCCATCTTGAATTCTAATTTTCAACCTGGGGATGTATTCCCGGAAGGAGTAACTCATGTTGAATACACGGCGGAAGACGGCTGTGGAAATAAAAGCGTCTGCCAATTCAAAATAGAGGTCAGCTGTAAGGATAGCATAGAATGTAGAGCACCACAGATTATTTGTCCGCCTGATTACACCGCTTGCCCGGGATCCCCCATTCATCCCATCCATACAGGTATGCCGATAGTCATTGCTGATACAGCAAATTGTGGTGATTACGAGCTCAATTTTTGGGATGAATATCATACCCAGGGCAATTGTCCCGGTGCTGAATTCTTTTGGCGTGTTTGGGATGTCTATTATTTCGATCATCCGGACAGCGTAGCCAAATGCCAGCAAAAAATCAGCCTCGAAGATATGGAGGATCCCTACTTTCAGAATTGTCCGGCCGATATACTGATTCAGTCTGATAGCTGTTGTGAGAAACAGGTCTACTGGCAACCTCCTCTAGCAAAAGACTCTTGCGGATTGCAAAGTGTACGTTCAAATTACAACCCAGGAGATTATTTTGCTCCAGGTTCCACCACGGTCACTTACACGGCAGAAGATTTGTGTGGCAATGTTTCTAGCTGCAGCTTTGAAATTTATGTCGATTGCGACCAATTCACTGGATATTGTTCTTCAAGAGCCTTGAGTAGTACTGAATCGTGGATAGAAAGTATTCAAATCAATGAATGGAATAAAAATACCGGAAACAATTGCGGCTATTTCAAGCAGGACAGTTCGAGAATGGTTTTCAATAAAACAGAAGGCTATTTTGTTGATCTCACTCCCGGAAGCCATGGCCAAACTGCCAGAGGAGTATGGCGAGCCTGGATCGATCTCAACCAGGATGGAGATTTTGAAGATGCACTCGAAGAGCTGGTTCGGCCGGCGCATATATCGAATGGGTCATATAGTGATAACTTCTACATACCAAGCAATGCAGTAGAAGGAACCACTGTCTTTCGTGTGAGTTACCAGCAAATGGACGAATATCGGACATCTGATGTTCAGCAATGTTGTGGTTATTATGCCATGGGAGAAGTGGAAGACTATCAAGTGCAAATAAGGAGTACGACCGATGTGGATGAATTCCTGCAAAATGAGTCAAACCTTGAGATTTATCCGAATCCGTCATCCGGCCAGTTTGAATTCCAATTAACATTGAAAAAAATATCAGATGTTAACATCTTTATTTACAACAGTTTAGGTCAAAGAGTCTACAAAAAAACTCTAAATGATAAACGGAGTTTGAAAGATATTTTAGATATTAGCAATCAGAAGTCAGGAAGTTATTATTTGAAGATAGAAACTGAACAAGAAAGCTTTTATAAAAAGCTTGTTCTGATAAGATAATTTAGATAAACAGAGTGGCCTTTGTTTTGAACAGTCCCTTTACCATGTGTGAAGGGGCTTTTTTTATTTCTGCGTTTCTCTTGTAAGCTCATATAAAGCCATAGCTGCAGCCATAGTTACGTTCATACTGGAATTCTTACCGTACATAGGTAAGTAAATTTGCTCGTCCGCCTGATTTAAGACGGTCTTTGATATTCCCCTGACCTCACTACCAAGGATTAAAACCAATGGAAAATCCCTTAAATCTTCCGATAATTGAGCTACCGGATAACTCTCTTTTGTGTACTCCAATGCCAATACAGAAGTATTTTTAGGTAAGTGCTGGAGAGTTTCCTCGAATGAAATGCCCCATACAGCAGAAACCCAATCTGTTGTAGATCGACTTATCTTTTTTAGCCTCGAAGTATTGTATGCATTTTTGGATGCTGATAAAAAGATTTTTACAACCCCCATGGCATCTGCCAGCCGAAAGAGGCCTGCCACATTTTCAATCAATCTGATGCCATCTGCAAATAAATAGATTTCCTTATTGTGAATAGATGGTTGGTATTCCTCAAATGACAACTGCTTTGACATGACTTGATTTTAAGCCCAAAATATAATAGCCACAGCTTAATGCAAAATTCAAACATTCATCAAGGTCATACTACGTGAAAAGGGAGGCAAATATGCCTCCCTTCCTATCTGAATACTGTTCTTATCGTCCTCTTCTGCGCTGCATTCGCTTTTCTTTCATTTTTTCCTTGCCCTTATCTTTCATTTCCTGCCACTCTTCGTATTGCTCCTCGGATAAGATTTCTTTGAGCTCAGCATCTTGTCTTGAGCGTAGCTCTTCAAACTTTTCCTTGTTTTTCTCTCTTTGCTCTTTGGCTTCTTTCCTGAGGGCCTCGTATTCCGGTTGGTACTTTTCCGAAATCGATTCCCATTGTTCCCGTTGTTCATCTGAAAGCTCCAGTTCTTCTGCCACGTGTTCTTTCATCTTCTCTCTGCGCTCTTCAGGCATTTCATTTTGGGCCATGACCAAAGCAGCACTTCCCGAAAACAAGACCAGCATTACAATTCTTAAGATTTTCATGATTTCTCAATTTTAGTTCGATAATAACTTTACGAATAAGAACCATGAATCAATAAAATGTAATGTCTAAACTTATCTTTTAAGAAAGAATTAACATCAATACACCACCATCTTTTTAGCTATATGCCCCTGACCGGATTCAGAGAGAAGTTGTACAATATATAAGCCTGATGGCAGTCCAAGGGTGTTTTTGCTGACCTCATGCTTTCCTCGAGTCATTGCCTGAGTGTAACGGAGTCGGCCTGAGTAGTCATAGATCATGAGACTTGATTCTTCCACCACATTGATGTAGACAGTCTCTTGTCGCAGCTCCAGAGCATTTTCGTGCTGCGCTGACTCCAGCTCTTCATTATCCACTAAATAACGGCAGGGCCACACAGGAGAATCCCAGTGAGCATTAAAACTTATATTAACTTCAAATCCCCATAAGGTATCCAATTCGTTGTCCTCGTCAATATCATCATAGAGTTGAAAATACAAGTCAAAGGGACTATAATTATCGGGGGTTTTTTCTAAAACCAGGGATTTGTCATTAGCCAGGCAGGCATAGGTCACGCTGTCCGCATCTTCCCACCAGTAAGA
>DATFJT010000265.1:0-5254 GCA_035269065.1 Saprospiraceae bacterium
GAAGGCCTCAAAAGGACTATCGATAACCAGTAGCGCCTTGCCTTCTGGGCAATCCACTTCCTTATCAATAATAATGGCACTACCCGCGGAATCCAGCACCTTTTGATAATATTTCTCAGAATCGACAAAGATGAGGTCTCCCTCTTCCACCTTGTTGATTTCATTCATTCCAGTCAACTCAAGTGCATCATTGCCGATGAGTCTCGCTCCTGTCCACTCCGCAATGGTCTGCACCGGTATAGCTTTATTGAATTTCATGTTTGTTCCTAATTTCTCTCTAATTGCTTAATGTGCTTCTAGCCAATCCTCACCTGTATCCATTTCTACGATAATGGGTACCTCAAAATCTGGCATGACTTGTTGCATTTCTTCTTTCACAATGGGTTGAATGGCCTTTAATTCATCCTTCGGCACATCGAAGACCAATTCGTCATGCACCTGCATGAGTAAATCGGTTTTAAAACCGCCAGCAATCAATTTGTCATACACCCGTCGCATGGCAATTTTGATCATATCCGCCGCCGTTCCCTGGATCGGGGTATTAATAGCCATGCGCTCTGCATTGCCTCTTGCCAGGCTGCTTTTGGAATTGATGTCTCGTAATTCCCGTTTTCTGCCTAGTCGAGTTTGCACAAAGCCCTTCTCACGGGCCTCCTGAACGACCTTGTCCATATACTCCTTGACACCGCTATACTGTTTAAAATATTGATCGATCAAATCACTGGCTTCTGAACGGCTGATATCGAGTTGCTGGCTCAAATTGGTCGCTCCGGCACCGTAAATGATACTAAAATTAACTGTTTTCGCTCTTCTTCTCTGCTCCTTGGTTACCTCTTCCATGGGCACCCCGAAAACGTTGGCAGCAGTAGCCGTGTGGATATCCAGGTCTTTATTGAAAGCAGCCATCATTTTCTCATCCTTGCTCACGGCCGCCATAATCCGCAACTCTATCTGGGAGTAATCGGCAGCGAGCAATACATGCTGGTCATCCCGGGGCACAAAAGCTTTGCGCACCTTTCTACCCTCCGGGGTGCGAATGGGAATATTCTGCACATTGGGATTGTTGGAACTCAGTCTACCGGTAGCCGTCAATGCCTGGTTGAAATGTGTATGTACGCGCCCTGTTTTGCTACTGACCAGCTGTGGCAGTGGTTCGACGTAGGTACTCAGCAACTTTCTCATCATCCGGTGTTTGAGAATGAGCGGAATGATCTCGTGCTTGTCCCGCAATTCATCCAGTTTCTCTTCGGAGGTGCTGTACTGGCCGGACTTGGTCTTCTTCCAACGGTAGGGGATATTCAATTTGTCAAAGAGAATTTCCCCCACCTGTTTGGGTGATGAAATATTGAACTGTGTACCACTCAGCTCGTAAATTTTCTTTTCAATGTCAGTGATTTGCTCCTGTAACTCTGAGGCATACTCTCTGAGGAATTCCGTATCCAATCGAATGCCCTCGTACTCCATATCAGCCAATACCTGTATTAGGGGCTCCTCTACATCGTGATACAATTTAAATAGGCCTTTCTCTTTTTCCAGCGCTGGCCTTAGGTGATCGTACAATTGTAAGGTGATGTCGGCATCTTCTCCCGCGTATTCCACTACCTCGTCAATGGGTACATCTCTCATGGACCCCTGCTTTTTCTTCTTGGATTTCTTGCCGATCAGATCCTCAATGCTCTTTGGCTTGTAATTCAGGTAGCTCTCAGCCAGGTAATTCATGTTGTGCCGCAGGCCGGGTTCCAGCAGGTAATGCATGAGCATGGTATCCCAGAAATGACCGCCGACGTGGATGTCCACATTCTTGAGGACCATGATGTCGTACTTGAGATTTTGACCAATTTTCTCCTTCTCATCATCTTCAAGGAAGGCCTTGATTGGTGCTACGGCATCTTTCGCCGCTTTTTCGCCATCCGGAACAGGTAAATAATAGGCTTCCCCGGTTTCGAAAGCAAAGGCGATACCCACGAGCTCAGCTTCTACGGCCTGCAGGCTGGTCGTTTCTGTGTCGAAGCAGAATCGCGCTGACTTGCTCAGTTTATCCGTCAGGGCCTTCAGGGTTTTTTCATTGTCTACAAGAATGTAATTATGCTCAGTGTTTTGAAGGTTTTTCTTACTCATATCGGGCAGGTCTGCCAAAGGCTTACGCTCAGCTTTCTCATCACTGTCGGCAGAAAACAAGGTTCGTTGTACCGGTTCCGGCTTTTCTGTCTCACCCAGCACCGCCTGTTTCAATCGTCTGAATTCCAGTTCGTTGAAGATCTCAGCTATGGCTTCACGATTGGCATTGCCGATTTTCAAGCGAGGAGTATCAAAGGGAAGGTCACAGTCTGTTTTGATGCGTGCCAATTCCTTAGAAAGAAAAGCATTTTCCCTGTTTTCCTCGAGTTTTTTCCTGGCGCTGCCCTTGATGTTTTCAATATTCTCATAAATCTCTTCGATGGACGGGTACTGTTTGAGCAGTTTGGCCGCCGTCTTGGGCCCAATTCCGCGCACGCCCGGTATATTATCTGAGGAATCTCCCTGCAAGCCCAGCATATCTACAACCTGGTCGACGTTTTCTATGTCCCATTTTTTGAGAATGTCTTCCACTCCCCAAATATCCACACCGTTACCCTGTCGAGAGGGTTTGTACATCTTGACATTCTCAGTCACCAACTGACCGAAATCTTTGTCAGGGGTCACCATGAATACCTCAAAACCCTGCTCTTCTCCTACACGTGCCAGCGTACCAATGATGTCATCCGCCTCAATACCCTGCTGCATGAGGACAGGAATGTCAAAAGCCCGAAGGATATCCAGGATATACGGGATGGACTTGGTAATGTCTTCCGGTTGCTCTTCCCGGTTGGCCTTGTATTCGGGATAGCGCTCATGCCTGAAAGTCGGTCCGCTCGTATCCATGGCCACGGCAATATGGCTGGGTTCTTCATTCTGGAGAATGTCCCATAGGGTGCGGACGAATCCGGTTACTGCCGAAGTATTGAAACCCTTTGAGTTGATTAAGGGCCGATTGATAAAAGCATAATGGGCCCGGTATATCAGGGCGTAACCATCGAGCAGGAATAATTTTTTGTCAGACATATGGGATTGACTTATGAATATATGCTAAAAATAGGGCTAAAGGCCGTACAGAAAAAAGAGGGCCTGTTTTTTTACTACCTAAAAAATGACATTGTATTGAATATTCAATTGGAATAGAGTAAATATGCGCCTTCCTGTCACCGGCTGACCCTCCGAGTCCAATTGTATTCCGCTGGGAAAATTATCATCTGACAGCAATACCGGAATGTCATGATCGTAAAACATGTTGAAATTTGCAGTCAGCGCAAAGCCCTTGAACAACTGGTAGGCAAATTCGTTGCGCCATTCCATGTCAAGATTTTCAGGACTGTTGAGGAAATTGGAGAACAAAACCAATTCTGATCGATAACTGAGGCCCTCCTGTGCCAACTGGACATTGACTCCACCCTTGAGAAGGGCTCCCCATTGATAATCAACAGCGTCAAAGTCTGTTTCAGAACGCCAGGGGTTGCCGTGAATGCCTCTTTCCGATTCAGCATCTCCCTCGATGGCCGCCACCTTATCGTCCAGCACCATAATCATGCGCAGCGCAGAGGGTGAGAAAAGTAGAAACCAGGGATCACCAAAACGGTATTCAATACCGGGTGCTACCGTAAGTATGGCCGGGCTGAGGAATTTACTGAAGAGGGTATGCTCCTCGTTGAGTACTTCCGGATCTGACACATAATTTTCCAAACCGTAAGAAGCCGTGACCTGGCTTTGAAAGATGACATCCGCGGCATAATGCCAGTTGCTGTTTTCCCTGCTTTGATAAGCATATCGGGAATTGAACCTCAATTCATCTACCAGTTTCTGAAAAGGGATGTCGCGGCCCACAGTTCCCGGCAGCGTGCCACTTCCCAATCGCTGAATTTTAAAAATGAAAGAAGCAAAGTTTTGCCAGGAATGCCGCTCTTTTTGATACCGAAAAAAAGCAGTACTCACCCCTCCAAGGTTCAGCTGGTTTTGACCAGCGCCTGCCCTGGGATTCAACAGCCATAAGGCGGAGAGATCCAGGCCAATCCCCGCTCCCGCTGCCCAAACACTGCTGTCTGACACCGCCGGACTCAAATCATTAGAAGCTCGTACTTCAGGCGGTGCCCAAAAATTAAAACAGAAGAGGATAGCAAGGAAAAAAAGCATCAATCGTCTCATAACATCAATTTCAGAATTACCAATTTAATGCATTGCACTCATCTTTTGCGGAAGAATAACTGTCCTAGGTTAACATTAGCTGCCCAAAATAAGCTTAGCCAAGCCCCAATTATGGTATTCCATACCCATCCCAAATACTCCAATTGAATGCAGATTGCTAACTTTGCCCACAAAAAGCAGAACGTATGACAAAATGTATTTGGATGAGCGCGCTTCTAATTTTGACTGCTTTAACCGGTTATAGTCAAACACTGGAAGAATTAAAACAAACGCGCACAGAGAAGCAGGCCATGCTGGATGAGAAACAAGCAGAAGTAGATGCCCTGCAATCAGAGATCACGGGTTTGACAGATCAAATTCATTTATTGGCAGGCTGGAGAACAGGATTGTCCGGTATTGTGGGGCTCAACATTTTTGAGGCCAACCAATGGGCGGGTAACCCGAATCCCAATTCGAGCAGTATCGGTTTGAATGTTAATTTGACGGCCTTTGCCAACCGCAATGAAGAAAAGTGGTTTTGGAACAACAAGCTCCTCGCCAACAAAGCCTGGCAGACCATCAACATCAATGATCAGGACGGAGGAGACCTCTTTGACAACAGCACCGCTGATTTATTGAACCTTTCCTCACTTTACGGCTACAAGTTGACTGAAAAGATCGCTATCTCCGCTCTTGGTGAAATGAACACCTCGATTGAGATGTTTCTGGAACCGGGAACAGTAGATATTGGAGTAGGGGCCACCTGGACACCGATCAGCAACTTAACTGTTGTGGTACATCCATTTAACTATCGGCTATCCTTCCCCGCCATGGGAGAAGTAGATGCCCAAGGGGCCTTGGGCGCCAAAATCCGCGCGGACTATGCCCGGGAGCTTTTGATAAAAGGAAAAACGATCGGCTGGTCTTCCACCTTGATGGGCTTTGTGCCTTACACAGATGAGACACTGGAGGTTGCGGATAAAGATGGTGTGACACAAAATGCCGGTTTGGAAGAACTGACCTGGCTGAATACCTTTTCTTTTACCATTTGGAAAGGCAT
>DATFJT010000266.1:0-3233 GCA_035269065.1 Saprospiraceae bacterium
CCCAGGCGGAAAAAATAGGTACTGATAAATTGAAGCCTACCAGGGAGTTCGGAAACCATTGACTATCAGAAATCCGATTGCCCTGCAACTGCTCCGTATAAGAAGCAAATCCAAATATTTTCGGGAAGCGTCGATATTTATTTTGTTTTATATCTAGTGACTGCAGCGTTAAATTGGCTTGTAATAGCTTAAACTCAGGTCGTCTTTCGGGGGTAGGGGAAATGCCCTTCAAATCGGATACAAGGCTTTCATCCTCTACGTAGTCGTAAAGGTCTCCTTCAAGAGTGATTTCTTTGTCCTGCGAATAATTAATTCGGAATTTTAAAGCATTTTTGGCCAGTTGAATCATCCGATCCTGGTTTTTGAGCTCAGTGCGCAGATTCCGCAAACTCAACTCAAGTCTATCGACATCAAGTTTCTCCAAGAAACCATTCTCATAAAATGCCCGTGTTTCCTCAAGCGATTTTTCCAGGTTTTCAATATTGGCCTCTAGTACAGTGCGTGCTTTCTTTGCCAGCAACACAGAATAAAAGGCATCTCTGACGGCATATCTGAGTTCAAATTCTGTAAGCCTTCTTTCCTTTTGTGTCAAATCCCTGTACTGACGGATGGCTTTCAAGCCAATAAAATAAGAACCATCCAGAAGCATAGTATTGAGCTGTACCCCGGCATTGATATTATTGTTTACGCCGAATTGTACCGGGAGGTCTTCCTCAGGGTTGTTTGGGCCAAAACTGCCAGCTGGTATAATACTAGTAGGCAACTCAATAAATCGTTGATAATCCAGGTTTCCGTCAATTTGTGGCAATCCAATCGCACGATACTCCCTGATCTGCTCCTCGGCATCGCGAATATCCAAATCGTTTGTTTTCAGATCCCACGCATTTTGCAAGGCATAATTCACCGCATCGTCCAGGTTAAAACTTTCTTGAGCCTGGCTATTGAGCAAAGCACTGAAACCAAATAAAATCAAGACCAGCCGGGGATGTAAAAAGTTCATTAGAATAAAATTTGCTCAAATTTAATAGATTAAACGAGGTGTTGCTCAATGGGTTGTGTAAAGCTTTATAGAAATACCTATTTCCCAATGGTTTTCGATAAATCGAAGTGTTTTCAAGATCAAAAGGCTGCTTCTGTGTATCAATGAAAACTCATCTGCTGGAAAACTGTTAATGTATTAACGGCTAAGTCCGTGATGCCATGAAAAATACAAGTATTTAACAGATGAAAAAAGAGGAATCATATTGCAAAATAGCATGGGTTATGACATTAAAATGGCAGATTGTTGTTTTTTCAGGTTTTATTTTAATTTTTCTTTTAGCCGCGGGATGTCATGATTCGAGCAGCTCTGGGACGGCTGAGCGAACTGCATTGAGTGGTCAGAAAATATTTAGACAGTATTGCGTGAACTGTCACGGAGCAAGAGGAAATTTGGGTTTGAATGGAGCGGGAGACCTAACGCAATCTGAATTGGGGCTCGAGTCAAGGATAGAAATCATCAGGCATGGCAAAAATACGATGACTGCCTTTTCTACCGTGCTTTCCGATAAAGAAATCCAAAAAGTAGCAACTTACACCTTAGAGTTGAATGATAGTTTATGATTAAAAAACTGCGTTTTGCAGCGGCGATGATCGGTTCTTCACTAGATGGTGTCGACTTTGCAGTTTACGATTGGAGCATTTATTATAAGAGGAGAAAGCCAAAATCCATTGAGGCACAACAGTTGTTTTGCACCACCATTCAGTTGATGGAAGGACATGTAGCTCAAATTGAGGAGATAAGAGCTGCCAAAACCCCTCTTAGCACTAATTATGAGCGTCAATTTACAATTGATTTTGTGCGTTCGTTACGAAATGCCTTAGATGAATATTGGATTAGGGGCACGGACGGTCTTGTATTTCACGGCCCTACCCTGCGGCATGAACCCAAAAGGTCAATAAGTCTTCAGCTAGGTGACGGGCAATTATTATCAAATTTGTTGGGTACAAGAGTGATGAATGAACTACGACAAGCTGATCTGGATGCTGGGGGTCAGGGTGCGCCGTTAATGCCCATTTTAGATGCCTGGTGCTTCAATGACTACGACGGGACGCTCAATTTAGGAGGAATTGCCAATGTCAGTTTAACCAAAAATGGAGAAATGCCAAGGGGTTGGGATATTTGTGGCTGCAATCAATTACTCAATTTTGGTGCGGGCCTTTTAGGGGCTCCATTTGATAAGGACGGCGCCTGGGCAGGTATGGGCATCGCAGTCGATGAGGTTTTGGTACAACTCGAGCAATTTGAATATCTTCAAAAGCAGCCACCCAAAAGTCTGTCCAATAAGCAAGTGGAACAATATGCCATTGGCCTTTTCAAAGGCACAGATATAGATCCGATCAATTTGTTAGCCAGCTACGTGAGACACATCGTCAAACAAATAAGTGCCGTATTAAATGAGTATGCATTAAAAAATGTCCTAATCACGGGAGGTGGAGCCAAAAATAAATTCCTGATCGATTCTCTTCGCAAGGACTGTCCTCAGGTGCAAATTGACGTGCCTGAAGATAGCTTGATCAATTACAAGGAATGCCAATTGCTTAGTCTTATGGGGTTATTGAATGTTCTGGGTGCGCCTAATGCCCTGGCTTCCGTGACAGGGGCCACACACAACACTATTGGAGGTAAATGGTACAAACCTGTAGTAAATGAAAGTTGACAGACAAAGCAGGATAGTAATTACCGGAGCATCGGGAATGTTGGGTTTCTATTTGGTAAGAAAATTGCTGAGTGATGGATATGAGAGATTAGTTTTGCCATTGCGCAGGACTAGCAACTTGTCTCTATTGGAAACGCTATCTCTGGATCAGGTCGAATTCATTCAAACTGATCTCCAACATGTGTGGAATTGGAGCGAAATACTGCGACCGGAGGATACGATTATTCATACAGCTGCTACACTTGGTTTCGGTGTTTCCAATGAGCAAATTGATAAAGTGAACAGGGTTTGGACCAAAACAATTGTTGATGAGGCGATTGCTTCCCATGTAAGCCGGTTTATATACATTAGTTCCGTTGCAGCCCTTAATCGGATGAAAGAGGGCTGGGTAACAGAGCAGGACCGTTTTGATTTTCCAGAGCAGGCAGGAGCCTATGGGGAGTCTAAATATAAGGCTGAAAAGGAAGTCTGGCGAGGAGAGGCTGAGGGACTAGATGTCATTGTTTTCAATCCATCTCAAATATTGGGTCTCGG
>DATFJT010000267.1:0-5835 GCA_035269065.1 Saprospiraceae bacterium
TTGGCCCCAAAGCTTTCATTGATGAATTGGGCATTGTAGGGCGCGCAGCCGAAAGTATCTAGTTCCAGGTCTGCTCCTGCGATCAATTCTGTCAATTCGAAATCGAATTTGACAGCAGCTAGATTACATCCACTAAAAGTGCCATTGTTATTCGAAAAAGCCCCGTTGGTAGTAGGGAAATCATCAAATCCTCCACAAGCAGCGCAAACTGCCTGATAGATCACACCTTTATCACTGAATCGGCTCGTGCCTCCATCTACGTGGTCTCCTTGGGAGGTTCCTTCCTCGTCTATTCTACCGAAAAAAGTGGCGTAAATCAGGCTTTCGAAATCTCTTTCCAAAACCAGGAAGTAAAAATCACTTCCATCAGTATTTCTTCTAAATGCATCAGAAGAAACATCTAATCCGTCTGTGGATGAATTTTCAACACTTAAACCTGGGTTAAAAAGTTGATTGTTGACAACTCCTCCCCATCCCGACACAAAAACTCTTTGACAGGAATCTACTGTGAGCGCTGTTAAGGAAATGTCTATTGTGTTTCTTCCTGACCCAAAAACTGTTGATCTATCTAAGCTGCTTAAATCAGTATTGTATTTCTGTATAAATTGAGAGCCGTTATTGTTGCTGTAGCTGTTATTGCTTACAGGCATATCTCCTTCACTTTGACCGGCAACATATACCTGGTCATCAAAATCCATCGCAAGCAGGTATATTTGATCATACTCGTTTGTACCTATGAAGTTGCTGCTCAATAGGGTGCCTCCATCTGGTGAAAAGCGGGTCAGGAAGCCATCCGAAACACCACCGTTGTAAGTAGGATTAGTCCCATTGAGTATGGGGAAATCATTGCTTCTTGTTCCACCTGCTACGTAAATTTCACCAGCAGAGTTCACTTTTATTCCATATCCTGAGTCTTCGTTACTTCCACCTAGAAAACTGGAGAAACGCAAATTTGAACATTGACGATTGAGACTAAAAAAACAAGCGTCTTGATCTCCATTTAACCGATTATCGAAGGCTGGGTTGGTGCTGGGGAAGTCGCTTGACTGTGTACTTGAAGCTACCAATATGTTATCAGCCCCGTCAACAATGACTTCTCCTCGAAATTGGTCACCATAATTGTAAAGCAAGTATTGCTGGTTGTTGATTCCATCATTTTCGGATCCCCCTACAAAGGAACTTCCAATTAATGCAGATCCATCTGCACTCAAAACAGTCACGGCTAGGTCAGAGCCATTTCTGTAGTCAATGGCATTGGCAATAAATGGATTGCCACCTCTGAAATTTCGAGACTGGGCGTTTCTGGTAGTCGGAAAATCTGGTGAACTGGTGGTACTTAAAAGAACAAGCTCGTTTCGGGAATTGGCAATAATACTGTGTACCACTTCTGATTCCTGGCCACCAAGATAGGTCGCGAACTCTTGTTGACCACCATTTGCGGAAAATTTAGAAATGGCTATATCGGTTATATTTGGATCGCCTTGTTGTTGCGCCCGAAAAACACCACCAGGACCTACTTGTACTGCCCCATTAGTAACCGGATAGCCGGGTTCGAATACGGCACCTCCCGCGTAAAATTCGTCGTTTTGACCAGGTGTAGCCGTCATTCCCCAATTGTCACCTGTTGAGCCGGTGTAGGTCGAGAACACAAGCGTGGGGTCAATAATCAGAGGTAAATTTTCTGAATAATTTCCAATGTTGTAAGAGACGGAGCTACCATTCAATTTAAATGAACAAGGCACCTCGACTTGCTTTCCCTTTATTATTTGGTAAGCGTAGGGCGCTTTCTCTACTACCGTCTCCAGGGAGGTATATATGTGCAAATCTCCATTAATGATTTCCAGCCCTTCGGTATAACTGTAGTTGAGCTCAATGTCCTTTGGTTGGGCACCGGGGTGAACAATCCAATCATATTTGAGGCCTTCATCAACCCCGTACATGTGCATGTCAATGCCGGAATACACGCCCACCATATCTATTTGTTGGTATTCCCGAACGAAAGAAGCCCATTTCTCCGGGTCATTTCCTTTGATGTAGTTCAGGTATCGTTCAGAAGGTCCGTGAGCATTCGTTTCATCAATGACGCCGGCTCCTTCAAATTCAATCTTGAAAACATGCTGATAGGATTCACCTTCCTCACGGTGACTGCAAGTATGAGGGTGGCCACAACCAGATGGATTATCAGATTTTGTGTTTAATAATTGCCAGGTCATCCCGTTTTTCTCCATATACATGACGGTAGAAGGCTTTTTCATTCGGTAAAGCACCTGATCTGGTAGCTGGCCCTTGTTTTCTTCAAACAGGTGGGGTCTGGAGGTATCTTCATTAGAAACTTCAGAAGGCTTGTGTGCTTGAGCCTCTAAAAGCGCAAAACAAAGAATAAATAGTAGGAAGTAGTGTTTTACATCCATTATTGTGGTATTTAAATTAGTAACGCAGTTTGGACCTGGTCTGTTTCACATTTACTAGCTTTCGTACTTGAATTTAGAAAATATTAACCATTCGCTTTGAATCCCTTAAATGTCCTATTGATCGAACCCTTTTACTCGGGATCCCACAAGAGCTGGGCAGACGCCATAAAGCGGCATTCAGCGCATAATATTGAGTTATTGACCCTTCCCGGTCGATTCTGGAAGTGGAGAATGCACGGGTCTGCGCTGAGTTTTGCCAAAGAAATTCGATCCAGAAAGAAGTACTACGACGTGATTATGGTTTCTGACATGATTGATTTGGCCTTATTGAAGGCCATGCTACCCGGTAATGCTTATGGCGTTTTGGCTTTGTATTTTCACGAAAGTCAATTCAACTATCCAAGACAGTCAAATGATCAGGATCTTAAAGAGGGTAGGGACCGGCATTACTCCTGGATCAATTACAGTTCGGCTTGTGTCGCAGATGTTTTGTTTTGGAATTCCAAATTTCACATGGAAAGTTTTCTTTCAGCAGTCCCGGGGTTTCTGAAGGCTTTTCCGGATCACCGGGAGGATTATTCCGACGCTATCCGTGAGAAAAGCACCGTGCTTTATGTGGGTTTGCACCTGGAAGAAATACGTTCAATAGAACCACCCAAAAGGGAGGGTAAGGCCCTTCTTCTGTGGAATCATCGCTGGGAATACGACAAGAATCCCGTATTGTTTTTTGAAACTTTGTTTGAAATCAAGAGACGCGGTATTTGGTTCGAATTGGCTGTTTTGGGCAAGGGCCACAAAAGACAACCGGAAATATTTGACGAGGCGCGAAAGGAATTAAATGAAGAAATTGTCCATTGGGGTTTTGCGGATAAAAAAGCGGATTATCTCAAGTGGCTGTGGAAAGCAGATATCTTGCCTGTGACGGCAAACCAGGAATTCTTTGGCATCAGTGTGATGGAAGCAATAGCAGCCAATACCATACCCCTTTTGCCGAGGCGGCTTGTCTACCCTGAACATTTTAATGAGGATTGGCAGCACCGACAGTTTTTCTACGAAAACCCTAAAGCGTTAGTTGATAAACTACAACGGTTTATATTGGATGTCAAGTTGTTGAGAACGCAGAAAACAAATCATCTGGCCAATAAATATGATTGGAAAAAACTGATCGCCGAATACGACGACCAGTTTAAAAGAATCAGCTTGAAAAAATAAATTTTTGCCAGCGTATCAATATATCAATTTCACCGAAAATAATTTTCTAGAATGGCGGGTGTTCCGGTTCATTCTCCAAAATTCCTTCAATTTTTTCAAGGATCTCTGGAGTCAGCTTTTCCCTAAATTCAAGAGCCGCCATATTTTCTTTTAATTGAGCAGTTTTGGATGCCCCGAGAATGACAGTGCTGACATTCTCATTTTTTAGACACCAGGCGAGCGCCATTACCGGAAGACTTGCGCCCAGTTCTTTGGCTAGTTTATTCAATTTACGGACTTTCTCCAGGCGCTCCTCTGTCAGTGCGCTGTCTTTTAACCACTCCAGGCCCTTCATGCCCAGCCGGGTTCCCTCAGGAAATTTATCAATGTATTTGCTTGTGAGTACACCGGATGCCAATGGCGACCAAATAGTTGTACCGAGCCCAACTGTCTTGTATATCTGGTTGAATTCTACCTCTACTTTCTCACGATGAAACATATTGTACTGAGGCTGTTCCATGGTGGGCCCAATAAGATTGTTCTGGCGAGCAAACATATGGGCCTCCATAATTTCTTGAGCACTCCATTCAGAAGTTCCCCAGTAGAGGATTTTTCCTTGCTGAATCAGTATGTTCATCGTCCAGACCGTTTCTTCAATAGGTGTGTCTTTATCCGGCCGGTGGCAGAAAAAAAGATCCAGATAGTCTAATTGCAGTCTTTTCAATGCGGCATGACAGGCTTCTGTCAAGTGTTTCCTGTTCAGGCCGACCTGGGTCGGTAGTTTGCCGCCGTCCCCAAAGAAAGCCTTGCTGCTTACAATATAGCTGTCGCGTGACCATTCTTTCTCTTTCAGGATTTCACCCATGACTTTCTCAGACTCACCTTTTGCATAAATTTCAGCATTGTCAAAGAAATTGACTCCGTGGTCATAGGCGACAGACATCAATTCTTCTGCAGTATTGTCACCAATTTGTTTTCCAAATGTCAACCAGGAACCAAAGCTTAGGGCCGATACTTTGAGACCGGAACGGCCCAGGTTGTTATAGTACATATCACTCATAGATTTTTTTCATTTTTTCTAAAGTATAATCAATTTCTTCGGCAGTATTCAGATGACTGAAGGAAAATCTTACACTTGGTTGTTCTTTTCCTCTATTTAATGCGCGTATAACATGGGATCCCTGTTGAGAACCGGAGGAACAAGCACTCCCTCCGGAAGCACAAATACCCTCCATGTCTAAAAGCATGACCAGCATTTCACTTTTAGGGTGGTCAGGTAGGCCTACATTCAAGACCGTGTACAGATCCTCTGACCCAGGATCACCGTAGAATTTAAAGTCATCCCGTAAATCTTGCAATCCATGCATGAGTTTCAAGCGCAGGGAGCTGATATGAGAACGCCATTCGTCTAAATTTTGGTAGGATAAATCCAGGGCCTTAGCCAATCCTGCAATACCATGTGTGTTTTCAGTGCCGGCGCGCATATTTCTCTCCTGGGCTCCTCCTCGGATCAGAGGAGGAAGAATGGAGTCTCCTGACATAAACAATACGCCCGTGCCTTTGGGGCCGTGAAACTTATGGGCAGACATGCTGACATAATCAAAATGCTCGGGCTTTAATTCTAACTGAAAGTGACCTGCTGCCTGTACGGCATCGCAATGAAAAAGCCCTCCATGCGCTTTGACTTTCTCACCTATCGCATGCACATCCTGAACCAGGCCGGTTTCATTATTGGCGTACATGACACTTACAAGAACATCTTCGCATTCATTCAACAATTCCTCGAGGTGGTCCATGTCCACGTAACCTTTCTCATCAACACGCAGCCAATGACAATTGGCCCATCCCTTTTTCTCAATAAATTTTACGGTATTCAGCACACAGGGATGCTCTGTAGGACTTGCGATAATGTTTTTCATTCTGTCATTCATCCCGGCTGATAGGAGTACCATATTATTGGATTCCGTAGCACTGCCGGTAAAGAATATTTCTCCAATTGAACAGGCAAATTGATTCGCTACAAGCTTTCGGCATTCTTCTATAATGGTACGACCCTCACGACCCATTTTGTGAATGGAGGAGGGATTGCCGTATTCCTTTGTCATGACATCCTTTAAGACATTGATTACTCCCGGAAGCAAAGGTGTGGTCGCCGCGTTATCGAGATAAACTGTGGTCAATAGTTTGCTTTTTAATTAAAAAGTGTTTAACTTACAATATCGTAAAAAGCTCA
>DATFJT010000268.1:0-5862 GCA_035269065.1 Saprospiraceae bacterium
GCATTGCACATGAGAATGGTCAAAATAGTTCCGGATGAACCCACTAAAATTCCGCCCAGGATCATTATTTGATTCTGGTATAGAAAACCGGCACTGGCAGCGGATATACCTGTAATCGAATTGAGTAGGGATATGACAACCGGCATATCGGCCCCGCCAATAGGAGCTACAAAAGAAAAACCATAAATGAGTGCAAGGACTGTCGCCAGGGTTAGACTGAACGCGGATGGTTCGTACCAGGCGTAGGCCAGTGACGCTATAGAAGCAGCCAATAAAAATACGTTTAGAATCTGGTGCCAGGGAAGCGAGATGTTCTTGTCTCGAACTTTACCATCCAGTTTAAGATAAGCCAGTATACTTCCGGAAAAGGAAACCGCACCTACAAAAAGTGTGAAGAGCAGGATGAAAACCAATAGATCATTTATAAGGTCCAATTGGAGCAGGTTATTGAACTCAATGATGGCCAGCAACATTGCACTGCCACCTCCAAGTCCATTGAATACGGACACCATTTGGGGCATGGCTGTCATGGCCACCCTTGCAGCACTGATCCAGCCTAGTATGGCACCAACCGCCAGAGCACCGTATATCCAAAGGAAGTTCTCAGGAGCAGACTCCAAAGGGTAAACCAGGGAAGCAACGATCGCCAGGAACATACCAGCGGCTGCGGTGAGATTGCCCCTTCGGGCTGTTTTGGGATTGCTGAGGCCTCTCAAACCTAAAATGAAGGCTATGGCACCCAATAGATAAAGCAGGTAGCAAAGTGCAATCATGACTTTTTATCCTTTTTGAACATGGCCAACATCCGATTTGTAACCGCGAATCCTCCTACAATATTAATGGTTGCCATGATCACAGCTATAGAGCCGATACTCAGGGAAATGTAATTGTCCGGGTCAGTTTGTCTTAAAAAAAGAATGGAGCCCACCAGGACGATGCCGCTGATAGCGTTCGCGCCCGACATTAGTGGTGTGTGTAGTACTGTGGGCACTTTTGAAATGAGTTCAAAGCCAAGGAAGACAGCAAATACCATGAGGTAAATGCTCAGAATGTTTTCCTGAAAGAAATTGAGAAATGACTCCATATCAGTTGTTCTTTTCTGGGTGAATTAGAGAAGCGGATACAATATCATTGTCTGGATCGATATGCAATCCTTTGTCGGATACAAGTGTACCAACAAAGTGATAAATGTTATTGGCAAGTAGGGTAGATGCATCCCACAAAGCTTTTTTGTACAATTCAGAATTACCAATTATGAGTATACCTTTGTGTTCAATTTCTTTTTCATCCTCCGTCAACTCACAATTGCCGCCTGTAGATGCCGCTAGGTCTACAATAACGCTACCCGGAGGCATTTGCTCTACCATGTTTTGAGTGATGAGGGTTGGCGCTTTTCTCCCTCGTACCTGAGCCGTTGCTATGACGACATCTGATTCTTTTACATGACGGGAAATGACCTCTTTTTGTCTGAGTTTGTATTCGTCTGTTTGTTCGACGGCATATCCTCCTGAAGAATTATCTTCTCTTGAGCCGTCAACCTCAATGAATTTTGCTCCGAGGCTTTCCACCTCTTCCTTGACAGCTGTACGTACGTCAAAAGCAGAGACTTTAGCGCCCAGGCGTCTTGCCGTGGCAATTGCCTGCAAGCCCGCGACGCCAGCTCCTAGTATGAGAACCTTTGCAGGTTTGATAGTCCCGGCTGCTGTCATCATCATTGGGAAATAGCGAGGAAGGCGTTCTGCTGCTAGAAGCACAGCCTTGTAACCCGAAATAGACGCCATGGAAGACAAGGCATCCATGCTCTGAGCAATGGTTGACCGGGGGATCATATCCATGCTGAATATGTGATTCGGTAAATTTTGAATCTGTTCCGTGGAACTGTCGGGGCTGAAGGGGGCATAAAAAGAAATGAGAATGGCCTGTTCATTGAGATGGGCCAAATCCTTATGGGTCAGAGGCGTATTGGAATAAAGGATATCTGCCTTTGCAAGAATTTCTTGTCTTTCTGCAAACTCAATCCCGTCTTCATTGGCGAGATCTTTGTGAAATAATTTTATGGCTTCGACTTGAGCGAGGACTGTCAGTCCCATCTGCCCAAATTTCTTAAGAGTAACAGAAGTTAAAGGACATCGGGTATCCTTCTCAGAATACACCATACCGATTTTTATAGAATTCAATTTATGATTCGCCACCTATATTAAAGTGAAAAATCAGTAAGATGTTCTGAAAAAAACAATAAGCTCAATTGATTGCAGGAAATGCCAATGGCCCAAATGCCTGCAGAGGATTAGAATTTCATTTGGATGCTACGTCAACACATTCATTCAGAAGGCCTCATCAATGGCTTTGACGAAATGATTCCATGCTTCACCCATTTCACTTGAGAATCCCTTCCATTTTTCAGCCCCGGCTTCTTTCCCTTTTTCCAGTTTGTGCGTCATTTGCTGCAACTTGACCGAAAGATCCTTTTTCTTTTTATCCCAGGCGTCTTCTGCGTCCATTTGCGCCAGATGTGATCTTAATCGCATAAGATCAAACTTGGTTTTAAAGTCCTCTACGTTTTCTTTGAGCTTGTTTTCAAGTTCACTCTCTTTTTCTTTTGTTTTGTTTAGAGTGCTTTCCACATCTTTTTTCAGATGCTGCATGGAATGACTTATTTTTTTCTGCTGTTCCACCAATGCATCTCTTGATTCAGCCCTTCCCAAAGCTGCTTGAACCCTGAGCTCCTCTAGTTTCGTTTTGAGTTCCTGCGTTTTTTCTTCACTGAATACCTTGGACTTTTCCACCTGTTTCTCAGCCGTATGGATCCAGTCTTTCAAATGCTTTTTTTGCTCTTCGAAAGCATCTGCCGCTTCCTTTGCTCCCAGGTGTAATTGCACATTAAAATGCTCCAATTTGGCTTTCCAATCTTTTAGCCGCTCTTGCCATGTATTTTGCTCTTCCATATTTCCTATTTTGAAGACTAAACTTGGCAAATTTTTGATATGTTTGGATGATTCAAGTCATGATATAGCATGATATCGGTTATTATTAGAACATTGTGAGAAAAGTCTTTTTCCGACAGCCCTGCCAGGATCGAGGCCTTAGTCAAGTATCAATTTGACTGGGAAATTTTTGATCTCCTTACATCTTCACCAGTTTCCGAGTCCAAATTTGCTCTCCGGCACGGAATTGTACCATATACACACCAGGTATGAGGGTGGAGATACCTATTTGTCGTGACCCCGGTATTAATTCCGTAGAAATCAATATTTGCCCGGCTGGGTCAGTGACAGTTAATAGTCCTGCTTTGTCCGCGTTGATTTGAATTCGTTCCTGCGCCGGATTTGGGTACATGGAGAAATGTATGCCCGGATCAAATTCTGGGATTCCGGTGGATGTATTGATTTCAGCCAGGTAGTAATCTTGTCTCATACTTGCATTGCTTAGGGCATTGGAGCCAAAAAAGATTTCCGGACTCCAGAAGCCTCCTGTGATATATATGCTTCCGTTCGAATTTCCGGCAATACCGGCCCCATAATCATCTTCATTGCCTTCAGCTGAAAGCGCCCACATATACTGACCATTGGCATCCAGAGCGGTCACGAAAATATCGCTGTAATTTAAACGTGAATTGCTCACTGTCAGGTTTCCGAAATTCAAAGTTTCACTCGTAAATTGCCCGGTAAATACCACAGCCCCATCGGAGTCAGTATCGATAGCTAGGACTTCGTCATTGTTGTTTCCCATTCCAGGGCGCAACCAGAGCAGATCTCCGATATTGTTGTATTTCGCAATGTAAATAGTGTTGAAACCATTCCCGGATAAGCCGCTTAAGCCAAAGTCAATAGCGCGGCTGGCATAATATCCGGCGGCATAGATATTGCCCATTTCATCTGTCGTTATCGCCGTACCAATGTCATCGCTGTTCCCTGTCGGCCTCCTGGCCCATTGGGTCTGCCCATTTTCATTCAGTTGAGTGATGAATATGTCATATGCGCCGGTATTGTCCAGGGTAATGCCATCGAAGGTGATAGAACTGCTGTTGAAACAGCCTGTGAGATGTATTTTTCCTGAATTGTCTGTTGACAGGCCAAAACCACTGTCAGTGCTGTTGCCACCAAAGGACCGTGCCCAAAGCTCATCGCCGGCGGCATTGTATTTAACCACAAACAGGTCATCAGAAAATTGTGAGGTATTGTTGACGGTTTGGGTACCAAAACTGACGCCAACCCCATTATAGTTTCCCAGGACAATCACGTTACCATTGTTGTCAGTATCTATGTCAAATCCTCTGCAATTCCCATCTCCAATAGCTGTTTTGGCCCAAAGAACATTGCCGCCCGAATCAATTTTGCAAACAAAAAAGGTATTGTTCCCGGCATTAATATTGGGGTTTGTCAATGTCCAGTTGCCAAATGTAATGCTTGAACTTCGAAACCCGCCCGTGAAAATGATATCACCATTGCTGTCTGCCACCAGGGCAACAGAAAAGTCAAGAGCAGTTCCGCCAAATGATTGGGCCCATTCCAACTGCCCCTGCCGATTGTATTTGGCAAGAAAAATATCGCCGCCTCCATTTCCCGAAAGACTGACTTGTCCAAAATCCATGGATTCCCTGAAATAGCCAGTGGTATATACATTTCCATTCCCGTCTGTACAAATCCCTTCAGAAATGTCATCGAATGGCCCTCTTGCCGAGTATGCAGCTGCCCAATCCGGAGTTTGTGCCCAGGCTACTTCAAAACCGGCAAAAATGAAAACCAGAATCATAATGGCAAAAGGATCGAATTTTCTAAAGTTGAGTAATAATTGGCTCGTGAGTGGCATGGTTCTCATAATTAGTTCTATAAATAGGTAAACCTCATAATATATTATAAACGTAGCTCATGGGGCATAAGCTGTGACAAGAATGGGCTCAGAGGCCAATTATTCGAAAATATGTTCCACAATAAGGCATATATATCCAGAATTTATTTCAGTTTTTTCTTTCCCAATAAATAGAGGCGAGCAGTCCGATGCTAACTAAGACGTCGACGAAGTTCCACAAGTCTCTGCCAAGAGCAATTTTTACTATTGGCTGGAAAAGGATGGCCAAAGCTGCATAAATTATAGCCGCGGTCATGTCATTTTGTTCGTAGCTCCAATAAGCCAATAGGCTGAATCCGATCAAGGCCATCATGCGTACCATTTGGTAATAGCCATAGGGCATCTCTAGGAGGCATATAAAAAAAGCGGTGGCCAGGACTATCTTAAATAAGACCTTACGGGTGATTTTCATGACTGAGGTTGGGCATTCACTGATTAACCTAGAATTTTTTGGGTTGACCATATGAGAAGGTGGCTGAATGGCCCATTTTCTGTTATCATATGGAAAAGAATTAAAAAACCAGTCATCACGAGAATTGTGAGACTGGCTGTGGAATGTGGCGGTCCCGGCAGGATTCGAACCTGCGACCTACTGATTAGAAGTCAGTTGCTCTATCCAGCTGAGCTACGGGGCCAAAGCGTCGCAAAGATAAAGCTTTCTCTCCAAGTTCAAAACTTGATTCTGAGTTTAATTTTCTGTTCGGGATTTTGTAAAATTATTTTGGATCTGTAGTCTGGTTTCGTGGGAAAAAGATAACGGAAAGTAAAATGTAGGTGAATATAGCTAAGGGCCCAGCTTCTAACGGGCGTGTGACAATATAAAGGGTTGTCAAAATGATCAGCGTAAGATAGGGTAGAGCCTTTCGACCTTTCCGACTAAAATTTTTGGCGGAGAAAAAAGGAGCTCGAATATTCATCAAGGCGGCAAAAATTAAGGGTAAGGCTAAATAAATAGCAGGATTGGCATGCAAGCCTACAAACCAGGACTCCAGATACTGAATACTAATCAACCAA
>DATFJT010000269.1:0-8957 GCA_035269065.1 Saprospiraceae bacterium
TTTTGGGTCGTAGCTGTTGGTATATTTTTTTCCGCTTAAGGTCTCGAGTTGTTTAATCAGTCCACTGAAAAGATCGGTTTCGTAGTTGCTCTTTTTGTTTTGGAGTACCATGGCCAGACGTTCGAGACCCATTCCAGTGTCGATATGCTTGGCTGGTAATTCTTCTAGAGTACTGTCGGCTAGTCGGTTAAATTGGATAAACACCAGGTTCCACAGTTCAATGACCATGGGGTGATCCTGGTTTACCAATTGATCTCCAGACAGTTTTTGGCGCTCTTCATCACTTCTAATGTCCATGTGTATTTCTGAGCATGGCCCGCATGGCCCCTGATCGCCCATCTCCCAAAAATTGTCCTTTTTGTCTCCCCGAAGGATTCGCTCCGGAGAAACGTGCTTTTCCCAGTAACTATAGGCCTCACTATCCTCATGAAGACCGTCGTCGGCATCACCCCCAAAAATGGTGACATACAGTCTTTCCGGATCGATACCATAAACTTCTGTCATTAATTCCCAGGCCATATTTATGGCTTCCTCCTTAAAGTAATCTCCAAATGACCAGTTGCCCAACATTTCGAAAAGAGTATGGTGGTAGCTGTCCAGTCCCACATCCTCCAGGTCATTGTGCTTACCAGACACACGCAAGCATTTCTGAGTGTCTGCAACACGGGGGTCCGGGGCTTTTTTGTTGTTGAGAAAGTAGTCCTTGAACTGATTCATTCCGGCGTTGGTGAACATCAGGGTGGGATCGTTTTTCATCACCAGTGGAGCGGAATCAACTATTTTGTGTTTCTTCTTCTTGAAGTAATGGAGAAATGTCTGCCTTATTTCGTTAGATGTCATGAACAATATGCCTTGAGATGCCTTAAACCTTTAAATTCTTGTTAATATTTCGCTCAAAATCACCATTTCTGCTAAATTTGTGGTGATTTCTAGCTTTAGAAAGCCCAAATATAGAAAGCCTGAGAATTAAAGTTGCTCAATGCGAAAAGAAAGATACGTTTACAATACCCGTACCCTCAGCTTCGAGAAGGAGCAAAAAACCCTAAAAGAAAAATTACTCTCCATATTTGGATTCACCTCGGCAGTCCTTATCAGCGGTATTGCATTCGTATTGGTCTTCAATCATTTTTTTCCCTCTCCTCAGGAACAGAGTTTAAGAAAGGAGTTGTCTCAAATGGAGTACAAATATTCTATGCTGGACAATCAGGTAGGCTTAATGGAAAAAGTATTGACCAATATTCAAGATCGAGATGCCAACGTACATCGAATGATATGTGGAATGGATCCGGTAGACAAGGACGTGTGGCAAGGTGGACAAGGAGGTTTCAATAGATATAAGGACATTACAGATTACGGAGAGTCCTCCAACATGATCAAGGATGTCCAGAATAAAGTAGAGAAATTGGCCATACAAATGACTGTACAGTCCAAATCACTGGATACTTTAGTTAACCTGGCTTCTGAGAGAGATAAAATGTTTGCTTCCATTCCGGCTATGAAACCAGTGCGGGAGGATAAGTTGAAAAGAAAAATCAGGGCACTTTCAGGTTTTGGTATGCGCCTACATCCCATTCTCAAAATACGCAAAATGCACACGGGAATGGATTTTACAGCACCTAGCGGAACTGATATTCAAGCGTCTGGAGATGGTGTTGTTGTCGATGTTGTGCGCAAAAGAACAGGTTACGGCAATCATATCATCATTGATCACGGCTATGGTTATAAAACCCTGTACGCACACTTGAGTGAATTTGACGTCAAAGAAGGTGAAAAGGTAACTCGTGGCCAGAAAATCGGGGCCATCGGCAATACAGGGACTTCTACTGCTCCTCACCTGCACTATGAGGTGATCTACAAAGGGAGAAAGGTCGATCCGATCAACTTTGTCATGGATGGGCTTACTACAGAAGAATACCAGGAACTGGTTAATGAGGCCTCCAAAATGAATCAATCCTTCGATTAATCTTATAATTTTTGTTAGAGCTAATTTGACTGTAACCCAACTGGGGTAGGCCATTACATATGGATTAACCTTATATAAAACGCTCTCAATGAAAAAATTATAAGTATTACTACTTCTTTTAATATGAATTTCTAACTTTGTAATGCTTTTAAGAGAGAACTACTACATTCTTTTTTTTACTAAGGGGGTTCATGCTATGAGTCAGATTGATAAGGAGTCGACTATAAAGTCGTCTATAGATAACTTGGAATTAACCAAGTTGTACTATACTATTGGGGAAGTTGCAGATATGTTTGATGTATCTAAATCTTTGATTCGCTTCTGGGAGTCGGAGTTTGATAATTTAAAACCGCACAAAAACAGTAAGGGCGATCGCCGCTTTACTAAGAAAAACATTGAACAACTCAGTATTATCTTTCATCTTGTTAAGGAAAGAGGTTTCACTTTAGAGGGAGCTAAGAATGAAATGAAATACCAAAAAGAAAGACTCAAAGTTAGAAACCAGATGATTGATAAATTGGAATCACTCAAAGGTTTTCTGCAGGAATTACACAGTACCGTCTAAATTAAGTCTCACCTTCCAGATAGATATAGTCATCACAACTTTTAAAATCTCCTTCTACATTGGAGGCGATGATGACTGTTTTGCCTTTTAGTCTTGCCGATAATTTTTCTGAAAGTTTAATTTTCCAGTAATCATCTAAGAAGTTGGTAGGCTCATCAAAAATGTACAATGCCGCTTCAGCATAGAGCGTGAGGGCTAGCTTAAAACGCTGTTGCATGCCACTGGAAAGCTCGTGAAAGAGTTTCTTTTGATGCGTTTTGAATTCGAGGAATGTCCAAAATTCTGTTTTCGAGAATTTGTTATCCATTTTCTTTTCTACTGTGATGTCCAGTATTTGTTCACAACTCAGGAATTCCGGAAGTTGATGGTAGGGACCTGTGCTGGAAAGAAACTTATGCGTATTGCTGGCCAGATCTTGATCCTGGCCGGAGATGAGGTGATGTACCTTACCTTTTGTGGGTAAGACTAAACCGGAGATTATGCCGCAAAGCGTGGATTTACCGGATCCGTTAATGCCGCGTATGCCGCATGTGCTCCCAGCGCATATTGTTTTATTGATGTTTTTAAGGATGTACTGCTGATCGAACCGCTTACTTACCTGTTCGAGGATGACTTCCATTAGATCTATTGCTGTTTAAGGCGCGAAAGCCTCTCATGATGCCTCTCTTGGCGTCTTTTACAAAGGAGACGATGTTATCTCTTTCGGCACTTGGCTCCAATTTGTTCTCTATAATTTCTAAGGCTTGAGAAATATTGTAACCTTTAACATACAAGACGCGATATACATCCTGAATCGCATGAATTTGTTTTAAACTAAAACCTCTTCGTTTGAGACCGATCGAGTTTACTCCGGCATAGCTCAAAGGCTCCCGAGCGGCTTTGACGTATGGAGGAACATCCTTTCTGACCAGGCTTCCTCCTCCAATAAAGGCATGTTCTCCAACGGTTACGAATTGATGTACCGCTGTGAGACCACCCAATATGGCGTGCTTCCCTATTCTGATATGTCCAGCAAGGTTTACATTATTGGCGAGAATACATTTTTCCTCGATGATACAATCATGAGCGACATGGACATAGGCCATAATAAGCACATTGTCCTGTATTTGGGTTTTAAAACTCGCTTTTGTACCCCTGTTGATGGTGCAGTATTCACGAATGACTACGTTGTTTCCTATTTCAACTGTAGAGCTTTCGCCGTCGAATTTTAAATCTTGAGGTACTCCTCCAATAATGGCTCCCGGGAATATCTTGCAGTTGTTGCCTATTCGCGACCCGTTCATGATGGAGACATTCGGGCCAATCCAACAGTTGTCACCTATCTCTACATCAGCACCGATGGTGACGAAGGGCTCTATCTTTACGTTTTTCCCAATGCGTGCTTCGGGATGTATGACTGATAATTCTGTTTTAATCATTGTTGCGTTTAATAATTTGAGCAACCAAATGGGCTTCACAGACAAGCTGATCACCAACATAGGTACATCCTTTCATTTGGCAAATACCTCTCCGGATGGGTGCTTTTAATGTTAATTTGAATACCAGGGTATCACCCGGTAAAACCATTTTTTTGAATTTGGCCTTTTCTATCATGAGAAAATAAGTGTCCCAATTTTGAGGATCTTCTTTGTCACACAAAGCAAAAATACCTCCGGTTTGGGCCATGGCCTCTATTTGCAGTACGCCTGGCATAACTGGATTGCCGGGGAAATGTCCTTGAAAAAAAGACTCATTATAGGTCACATTTTTAACACCAATAATGGTCTTATCGTCTTTATGTAAAATTTTATCAACCAAAAGAAAGGGAAACCGGTGTGGCAATAAGTTTTGTAATTGGGTGGTGTTGTAAAGTGGTTTCTGATTCAGGTCTATACGTGGCAGTCCCTTCAGTTTATTATTCTCCAGTATGTGCTTACGGATCAATTTTGCGAAATCCACGTTTATTTTGTGCCCCGGTTTCTTAGCGATTATCTTTCCCTTTATAGCTTGACCAATGAGAGCCAAATCACCGATCAAATCTAATAGTTTGTGACGCGCAGGTTCATTACGAAATTTAAGCTTTATGTTGTTGATAACCCCTTCTTCCGTAATGCGCATCGAGGGCTTATGTAATTTTTTTGCCAAGCTATCCAGTTCCTCCTGCTTTAGAAGTTTGTCTACAATAACAATAGCATTGTCTATGTCACCGCCCTTAATGAGATCCTGATCGGCCAGGTTTTGAAGTTCGTGCAGAAAAACGAAAGTTCTGCATGGCGCTATGTTTTCATGGTAGCCTTCCATGTTCTTGATCTCAGCAAATTGAGGGCCTAAAACGGGTGAGTTGAAATCAATCATGCAAGTCAGTTCATAATCGTCGCTGGGAAGCGCTGTTATTTCACTGCCTGTTTCCTCATCCTTTATGGTGATGGGTTCGAATATTTCGAAGAATTGACGCTCGGCAGTTTGTTCAACGATGCCTGCTGCCATTATTTTATCTGCAAAAGGTGCAGCACTACCGTCCATGATAGGCACCTCAGGACCATCCAGTTCGATTAAGGCATTGTCGATCCCGAATCCCTGGAGAGCGGAAAGGACATGTTCGACGGTTTGAACACTTGCCTGACCTGACTTCAAGGTAGTTCCCCTATTGGTGGCTTCTACCTGGCTGACAATAGCATGTACCCGTGGCTGATCAGGTAAATCGGTTCTGCAGAAAACAATGCCGTGGTTTTCAGGCGCTTCTTTCAGGCTTATCTGTACTTCTTCACCCGTGTGCAGACCTACACCTTTCAATTCAATGGTTTTGGAGATGGTTCTTTGATTCATAGATTACAACTTATTCGGAAGGCTTTTTTAATTCCTGCTCAAGGGCACTTAGCCGCTTTTCAATGTCAGGAAATTTTTGGAATAGGTTGTAAGCTCTGAGGAAATCCATGTAACCCATGGCTGGAGATCCATATAACTTGGAGTGACTTTCAATATTTTTATTGATACCAGATTGGGCCTGCACCTGTACTTTATCTCCCACTTTAATATGCCCAACAAAACCCACCTGACCGCCAATAAGGCAATCTCTTCCGATGGAAGTACTGCCAGCAATGCCTGTTTGAGCGGCAATGCCGGTGTTTTCTCCTATTTGAACATTGTGTGCTATTTGGATCAAATTATCCAGCTTTACTCCTTTTTTAATGATTGTAGAACCAATGGAACCTCTGTCAATGACTGTATTGGAACCTACTTCTACACGATCTTCGACAATAACATTGCCGCTGTGAGGTACTTTTTGTAATTCTCCCTTTTCGTTCGGCACAAAACCGAAGCCATCGCTACCAATGACTGCATTGCTGTGAATAATACAATGCCTGCCAATTTGCGACCCGGAGTAAATTCTCACCCCCGGCATGATAACTGTCTCTTCACCGATGGTACATCCTTTGCCGATGAATACCTGGGGATGAATCTGTACTCCATTGGCAATTTTAACGTCATCTTCAATGACTGTAAAATCGCCCACAAAGACCTCCTCTCCGACTAAGACGGACTGTTGGACAGAAGCGTTGGTTGAAATACCGTTTTTTTTATTGGATTGCCCGGAGAAATACCCTTGCAGCTTCAGAAGAGTTGCGCGAATATCATCTACCCGTATGAGCGTAGGGTGGTCTTTCGATTTGGGCTGGAACTGATGATCGACCAGGACTGCACTGGCTTCAGACCCGTATAGGTAAGACTCATATCGCATGTCCGCCAGGAAGCAGAGGTCTCCATCTCCAGCATTCTCTATGGTGTTGGGCTTTTTGATAATGTTGGTGTCATCTCCTTCTACGAGCCCATCGATCAGGGTAGCGAGTTCTTTAACTGTTATCTGCATGCCGAACTATTGAAAACTATAAATAAACTTCATTAAATTCTGTAAATTGCCTTCTTGCCTAAAAGCATTGTAAGGTTAATGAAAAAACCGAAAAAGAAGAAAACAGCTCAAGCCATTCGACCAACAGCTACAAAGTATGGACAAATGGGTTTTATCCTGACTTTGCTGTTGTTAACCTTCGCTATCTACGCTCCTAGTATTCAATACGATTTTGTCAATTGGGATGACTTTCAGAATGTGAAAGAAAACATGGATGTCCGGGACTTATCCTGGGAAGGTGCAAAAGATATTTTTAGCTCTACGGTTATGGCTAATTACAACCCCCTCCCCATTTTCACATTTGCTGTTGAGTACCATTTTTTTGGAATGAATCCCACCGTTTTTCATTTGAATAATATTTTGCTTCACCTGGTATCTGTAATAATCGTATTTTTTATTTGTCTTCGCTTAGGGTTTTCTCAGCCCGTGTCTTTATTCACTGCCGGATTATTCGCATTACATCCTATGAGGGTAGAGTCTGTAGTTTGGATTACCGAGCGTAAAGATGTCTTGTATGCAGCATTTTTTTTCGGATCCATACTAAGCTATCTGAAGTACAAAAAAAATACCTCCGGTAAATGGCCGTTTTATGCATTGTCCCTATTGCTTTTCGTCATAGCGCTATTTGCAAAAATTCAGGCAGTTAGTCTGCCGCTTGCCTTATTGGCACTCGACTACCTGGAAAAACGTTCATGGTCATGGTCAGACTTGCTTGAGAAAGTACCTTATTTTTTGGGGTCACTTGTTTTTGGGCTCCTGGGAATCTATTTTTTGTCAGAAGGAGAATCCCTCGATTCAGGTCAAACTTTTTCCTTTTTGGAAAGGCTGTTCATAGGCGGGTTTAGTTACCTCGTATACCTCTACAAAGCTGTTATACCTTATCCCATGTCACCGCTGTATCCCTACCCGGCGACGTTGAGCTGGACATTATACGCAGGCGCACTCGTGAGTTTAGGATTGGTCCTGCTACTTTTCCTCAATCGAAATAAAAAAGAATGGCACGTACTGGTATCGGGCTTTCTATTCTTTACCGTCAATGTGGTATTTGTGCTTCAAATAGTTGGCGCGGGACAGGGATTTCTTGCAGATCGATTTACCTATGTGCCCTACTTTGGTCTATTTCTTGCCGCAGCGCATTATTTGTATAATTGGTTAAAACCAAAGACCTCCTCAGTTTTTAGATTTTACGCAGTAGGTGGAATTATTTTGTTTGTGTACGCACTTTGGAATTTTTCTCATCACCGTATTTGGAAAGACGGAGAGATTATGTGGACGCATGTTTTAGAGCATTATCCTAATTCTGCTACAGCATGGAGTAATAGAGGCCAATGGAGACGTGACCATGAGAAATATGAGCCTGCATTACAAGATTATTCGCGGGCACTGCAATTGGAAGCAGAACAGGGCAATATTTACAATGGCCGTGGAAAGTTGTACTTTGACATGGGTGAAACAGAAAAAGCGCTCAAGGATTTCAATCGAGGCATTCAACTGGTGCAGGACAATGCAGAGCTCTGGGTAAACCGTGGCGTTGCCCATGCTTCAAGGGGGCAGTTTAATCTTGCGCTTAAGGATTTGAATCGCGGGCTCCAGGAGAATCCGGATTTGCCGAACGGTTACCTGAATCGTTCCCTGGTCCACTTTAAGACAGGTAATTATGAGAATGCTATAGCGGATTACGATAAATACCTCGGGTATGAACCCGGTAATGCAGAGATTTGGTATGAAAAAGGATTGGCTTATCGGGCTATGGAAGAAGAGGCAGAGGCAGTGACATGTTTTGACCGAGCACTGGAACTGGGAACCAACCCTTTATTTTATCTGGAGAGATCCAAAGCACATCGCGCGTTGGGTAATATCAGCAAGGCCAACCTGGACATGAAGCGGTTCAATGAGCTTCAAAATTAGAAAGCAATGATTCAAAGTCTTTACATTCGGAATTATATACTCATCGAAGAGCTGAAGATTGAATTCGGCAGAGATCTACATGTCCTTACAGGAGAAACAGGAGCAGGAAAGTCTATTATTCTGGGCGCCATTGGACTAATTGCAGGAGAGCGGGCCGATAGCAATTCAATGATGGAAGAAGAAAAAAAGTGCATCATAGAATTAACTGTTGACATAGATGAAAGCTACCGAGATTTTTTCAAGACGGAGGACATCGATTTCGAAAAAGAGACCATTATTCGAAGGGAAATCAAACCAGGGGGCAAGTCCAGGGCATTCATCAACGATACCCCGGTTCGGCTTAATCAACTCAAGGCACTTACCTCTGGGCTCTTGACCATTCATCAACAATTTGACACCCATCAGATTGGCAAAGAAAAATACCAGTTGTTCATTTTAGATGAGTTTGGCGGACATACTAAATTGATTGAAGCATACAAAGCTCAATACAGGCAATATAATGAGCTCAAAAAGAGGAAAAAGGAAATAGAAACCACTCTGACGGCTTGGAACCGTGAAAGGGAATTCAATGATTTCTTGCTTCAGGAATTGAATGAATTGGATCCGTCCCAGCAAGACGAGGAATTGGAAAAAGA
>DATFJT010000270.1:0-16273 GCA_035269065.1 Saprospiraceae bacterium
TGCCCTGGTCGAGCAGGCCATCTTCCAATTGTGCCCCATCATAAATAAATTCTCCCTGACCACCATATCTTCTGATGTTCTCATCGTAAGTGATGCTTCCTAAGTCCCGGAGAAAGCCGTGAAGAGAAAGCTTCTCATTGACCTGAAAATTAAGCCCCAGATCCAGACTCCAACCACCATTTCTGCCAAAAGTCCATTGCCTCCAGGCATTCTCTTCGACATCAACTGTGTAATCTTCTTCGTAAGTAAAAAATGATGAGGATATAACCTGGTGGGTATTGTTTACCGTGATCTCATAAAAGTCAGGATCTGTATACACGGAAATATCACCCGATTCAGTTTCGCCATAAGAGGCACCAAAATTTCTATTGAGGTTTAGGCCCAACTGTATTTTACCGAAATCATACGCAATATGGGCACCAATTTGATTCCACGCATTGTAAAAACCTCCGGGTGCAATGCTGAGTTCTTCTCCGACATATGGGCCATTGCCATTCCATATCAATTCCACCAAATCACGGGGATAGCGTACTTCCGCCTGCAATCTGAAAGAGTGGTAAAGGCCAAAACGCCACCGATTAACGCTCGTACCTACGTACAGGCTCATAAATTCTACATTATTGGCCAGGCTGTTCTGTTCTTCTAAATCTCCTACCAGTTCACCGATATCCAGGAAAAGCTTATCCCCTTCCCTCGAAACAGCATTTGTTACGTCACCTGCGCTATTGTAAAAGTCCGTATTGAAATGTCCAAGACCGACGTATAGTTTTTTATCGAAGTTGGTTCTTGCCGGGTTCAGTCTAAAACCCTGTAAAGCATTTGGAGCAGTGAAAGGACTCAAACCTATTTGCCCGAAGGTGGCAGATGAAGCCATCAAGAACAGCAATATACTTATTGGTAATATTCTCATATTTCTTACAAGTTGGAGAGTTCAGCTTTTATTCCCATGCCAAAGCGCATCTTGTCGTCTCCGCGTATGGTGACGATATCCGGGTAATTCACACTGGTGAAACGCGCTACAATATGTACCTTTTCAGCGGATTCCCACAAATCAAACTGCTCTTGCGTGAAAGGTACAATCGCATCAGTTGTGGTAAAGGCGCCTGTTGCAGCGTCATGACCTACAACAGTAATTCCATCTTGGCCAAAAAGAGAATCGATAACTTGATTGTTCTCATCCCACAGATAACCCTGAACTGTCAGTCCAACAGGTATACTATTTTCAAAATAAAGCTTGAGTTCACCATCTTCGATATCGTAGGACCCGTCCGTTTCCGGCACCTGGAAATCAACCGTATCCCTGGCCTCAAATTCACTGGCGCGACCTTTCAGTGGCAATCTCACATCCACTCGCACAATGATTTCACTCGAATCGGACATAAAACCCGTGATAGATGTATCACGGTCAGGGTTGGCAATGGCATACATATCGTAATACAGCGCCAGTGGCTTAATACTGGTGGCTGTTGGTAAGTTGGAGTTGTCTTTGGTGAATTGAAAAATGGTATTCTCAAACTCACCATTATTTTGGGGATATTCAATATCAAATCCATTCTCAACAAAAGGGCTCTCAATCTCGAAGGTATCCCCTGTAATGGTATACATTTCCAAAGCTCGAATATCTGCTCTTACGGGGAAGCCAAACGAATTTTCCAGGTTAACGGTCACAACAGGCTCCTCAAAAAACATATCACCCCTCCGCAATGTCTCAAAAACTTCAATTTCTATGGTGTCTTCGTCCATTGGTATCACCTCGTAATCCCAATAACCTTCGATGTATGAGAAAGTCATATTCCGCAAAGCGCCGAAGGTATTGTCAGAAGGCAAACGATCTCTCGTTCCATCCGGCAATATTGCCGTAACACAAATGGTCATTTCTTCTTTTCCTAAAATCAATTCTATTCCCTCCAAAGGCTGGTCAATCGTGATGGACTCATCCGGGGCAAAAGGACCAAATTCCCTGAGGTATTCCTCCCCGTCAACGCGCAGTTCCGGCAAATAAAGCTCTACCATGATGGGTTCAGCGTATGGATTGCGAGAAAGGATAGACATGCTTCCACCGGAAAGCACGGCATAATCCAGTAAAATTTCATTGGTTAATGGAATAGGAATGACATTACAGGAATCCTGAGCGACAAATGGGATCAACTGAATTTCATTGAAAATATCCAGAGATCCTTGTCTCGCCACATCTCCTGAAAAAACAAACACCACTTGACCATCTTCATTGACCTCCAGGTATGATTCAGAGCTGGTCTGGCCAATAATCTCAGAAAACTCAAATTCCCCAGTAGCCAATGGAACGGCAAATTCAGGCCGGTAATCCGATCGATCAAAATCATTTATATCGCGGTAGTCTTCGCACGCGAAGAATACAAAGAGCGTGACAAACAATGCTACCGTAAGCAATATTCTCATGGTTCAAATTTTAATTCACGGGTGTGTAGGAGTTGAATCAGAAATGTTTCCATGGTGAGATAGAAAGCAACTCAATCACTTCCCTGATAATACAAACTATTCAGCTCAGGAACATGAACCTGCCAATCTTTTTCCTTTCTCATCCTGGCTGCAAGCACTTTTTGTGCATCTTTCTCGCCGTGCACGAGATACAATTCTTTCAGTTGATCCTGGTTGCTGAGAAAGTCCATAATTTCATTTTGGTCTGCATGAGCAGAGAAGGATCCCATTCGAATGATTTCTGCATTTATGGGAACCTGCTTTCCGTAGAGTTTAACCTCTTCTATACCGTCCAGCAGGAGGGCGCCGAGCGTGCCTCTTGCGCAATAACCAACCATAAGAAAGGTATTTTTTTCATCGCCAAGATGGTTGGCAGCGTGGTGTCTTACACGACCAGCATTCATCATTCCTGAGGCGCTGATGATGATGCAGGGCTGTTTGGAGTGATTCAAGGATTTAGACAATTCAACAGATCGTATATAAGTCAGATCATTGAAGCCAAAAGGATTGTCATCGATCAACATATACTCGGCAAGCTCACGGTCGTAACATTCCGGGTGCGCACCGAAAATCATGGTAGCGTTCACGGCAAGAGGACTGTCGACATAAACAGGTATCTGAGGCAGACGTCCTGCTGTTTCAAGCTTGTCCAGCATGTACACGATCTCCTGCGTCCTGCCGACACTAAAGGCAGGAATGATCAGTTTTCCTTTTTTCTCCAGACAAGTGCGCTTGATAATGTCCAGGAAATGTTCAGTTTCTTCTGGTTTTCCTTCGTGTAATCTATCGCCGTAGGTGCTTTCACAAATAAGATAATCACAAGGCTCCATAGGTTGAGGATTCCTAAGTATTGGTCTTTCGGGCCGCCCGATATCCCCCGTAAATCCCAGTTTGATCTCTTTACCTTTTTCCTTTATCCTTAAATTAACAGATGCACTACCCAAAATATGGCCGGCATCCCGGAATTGAAGTTCCACGTCGGGGTGAATCTTCTCCCAACGATCATAGGACAAGCCTGAAAACCGGCGCATGGCCTCTCCTACATCTGAGGCATCGTACAAGGGTTCAATGAGGTTTTTCTTGCCCTTCTTTTTCAGTTCTTTGCTGTTGTGATATTCAGCTTCGTACTCCTGAATTTTAGCGGAATCAAGAAGCATGATGTTACACAGACTTCGAGTGGCATGCGTGCTAATAATATCTCCTTGAAACCCGTCCTTCACCAGCTTAGGCAGCCGTGCACTGTGATCAATGTGGGCATGAGAAAGGATCACCAAGTCTATTTCGGAGGGTTCGAACAACCAGTTTCGATTGAAATCTTCCATATCGTCCTCATTGCCCTGATACAAGCCGCAATCGAGAAGAATTTTGAAACCATTATCCAACATAATTAAATGGGCACTACCCGTTACGTTCTGGGCGGCTCCACAAAATCTGATCTGCATACTGTGCTTTTACTGAGATAGGAAAGATAATAAAACTCACCCAGTTTAAAAGCCCCAATTGACGAAAGAAAGAATTACGGAGACTTGTCTTTGCCTTCAGGTAAGTTATAACGAACGAACAATTCGAGACTACCTCCATGAAAGTCCTTCAGACGGCTTAAAGCCATGTCATAAGAGAAACCGATCATTAATTGGGAGGAGGCGGAGGCATTGATAATAAAAGAAAGGCTTTCTCCCTGCAAAGAATTGAATTCATCTCTGAATCGGTAATTCATGCCAAAACCCATGCGCTCTACGAATCGGAAAAAGAGTGTGAGGTCGAGATCTAAAGGACTGCCCTGCACGTATTTGGCCAGCATTGTGGTCTGAATACTGATTTCTCGGTTGACCTCATAAGAATAGCCAGCTGTAAAGTAACTGTGTAATCGCTCCCTGGAGGTAAATCCATCTCCGGCAAAATCAATATTGTTTTGCAGCATCCTGGGGGCTGACAATCCCAAGAAATAATTCTTAGCATTGAAGAAAATACCAAATCCAAAATTGGGTACTGTCACTGAGCCGTTCTCCATGGGAATGGATGGGTCTATATCCCGTGGCTGGGTAGTAACGATACGACTATCGTTAAAATCCGAGGTGAAATTCTTTACAGAGGCCTGCACTCCCAGCGATAAAACACCCGGTTTGAATTGAATCCTATAGGAATAGTAGGCGTTAGCTGTCAATTCACTGCTAATCGCCATGGAAGATCGCATTAACCCGATCCCGGCTCCTACCCGATCATCAAATAAGGACGTATTGAAATTGGCGAGTTGGAATTCAGGGGAGCCCTCCAGCCCAAGCCATTGATTGCGGTAGGCCACATTAACCTCACCCGTTGACTGGTGTCCCGCATAAGCGGGATTGAATGTCAGAATATGGTTGAAATATTGGGTAAGCACTTGCTGCTGCTGGCCATAAGCGAGGACCACCTGCAGGAAAATCACCAAAACCAGGATCAAGTGCTTCATCATTTATCTTTGAATAATCACAAATCCGGACTCAACGGGCGTCGCGTCCCCAAAGTCCACCACAAAATAATAAGTGCCCCCGGGCAAATCCTCTCCTTTGTATGTCCCTCTCCAATTGTTCTTATATGGAGCATCTTCAAACACGATATCCCCCCACTGATTAAAAATGCTCACCCTATTGAAGGGGTAATCCCCAGTCGCCAGACATGGAATGAGAAATATATCGTTCACCCCATCTCCATTTGGGGTAATGAGCGTCGGAATCTGGCAGCCGAGATCTCCACCAATCGATAGCTGGACCTCGGCAGTATCACAATAATTGATACAACGCAAATCACAAAGACGGTAACTGAAAGAGTCGGCGCCAAGGAATTCTAAATCCGCAAAGTAATATAGGGAGTCAGGACCCAGCTCAAGTCGACCGTGTTGTGGATCTCTCAGAATATCCAATACGGCATCTTCTGTATGGCCGTCATTGGCCGTCAGGTCTAGAGCGCGAATATCCGCAAATTCCAGGTCGAAAACATCATCTCTCGCATCGGCAGCGACGTGGTAAGTTACCACGACGGTGTCCTCATCGAACAAGCCACATTGCAAATTCTCCAGCGACCATATAAAAACATTGTCTCCAACTTCAAGGTCACGCACGTTGGTCTGAGGTAGTCCCGGAGAAACTATGTTGGCGTCTCCAGGAGTGTTCCAAAAACCTGAACAGCTGCCACTGGAACCTGCCTGAAGATCAATTTCTGGCTCGGTGCAAATAATTTGATCCTCCCCTGCAAAGGCCTGGCAGGGATCCTCCCGTCTTACCACAACTTCAACTGCAGCACTTGAAATAACCCCGCAAATGGGATGAGTCAATTGCCAGATGAAATTGTAGACCTGGTTGTCCAAGAGTTCTAAGCCCTCTATTGTCGTTGTAGCATCATCGGGGTCAACAATACGCACACCCAAACTCTGCTGCTGGTCTGGCTGTGTCCAGCGTCCCACTACACTTCCGGTAGGAGCGAAAGCCTCTAATACAGTGAAGTCCTGATTACAAATGACTATTCTCGCGTTCCTGACGACGGCCTGTTGATCAGCATCAACATTTAAGAAGTACATGGTATCCCTACTGAATGTGCCGCAACTGCCATAAGCGATACTCCACTCAAATAGATAAACTTCACCCGGCTCCAGCTGGCCAAAGTTGATCGATGTAAATGCGGTTGTTTCTGAATTGATATCCACCGGATTGGGGCCACCCACCTGTCGCCAGAATCCACTGAAATTTGGATCGTCAGGTAATTGTTCTGCTTCCAGGAACGGTTGATCCCCACAACGAATTATAGAGTCCGTTTTTATTCTAGCCAAGATCGTATCCGGAATTTGCTGCACCTCGAATGTCTCTGATAGTGAGCGCGCTGAAATACAGCCATTTAAGCGCGTCCGCGCATACACAGAATAAAATCCCGGTTGCAATGTGTCAATAGGTAAGTTGATGGCCAGTCCAGTAGAAAAAGGAAGCAATGGCTCATCCGTTTGGGCCTCATAAAACTGATACGTGGCTCCCGGCCTGCTACTCCGTGGGTCAATAGCCAGCTCGATATCATCAAATTGGTTGTCCAGGCAAATATCATCAACAGGTAAAACCATTGGAGCGGAAGGAATCGAGTCCACCTGCACATAGACACTGTCTGAGAATCCGGACCAACAACCGTCTACTTGAACTCTTACACGGTAATAACCACTTCTGCTTTCGGGAATGTTGGGGATAACGGGTTGACGAACACCGGGAGCAAATCCCTGAGGCCCTCTCCAGGAATACCTTGCTTCTGCTTCTGGCACACCCGGAACTCTTGAGGCTTCGAGGCTTAAAGTATCACCGGCACAAATAGAAGGCACCACCGTTACAGTTGGTGGTTCTGGCACGGCTTTAATCGCCGGAATAAAATCAAGCGCTACGTCAGAATTGCAAAAAGGAGTGATCACCTGCACGGTAATTGGTCCGTTATTTGAACGTGTCATGTTGGTCAGCCTCAATTGGGGTTCATCTGTTTCAAATTGTCCCAGAGGAGTGTTCCATCGATAAATTTCAGTATTACCAGCAAAATCCTGGGTGCTCAGCAGAAGGTCATCGCCATTGCAAATAGTATCACTCTGTGAAACTACAGGTAGTGGCGGAATGGTATTCAATTGAAGATTGATTAATTCCCGCTCTGTAAAGCAATTGTTGCCATCTGAAACCTCCAAGAAGTAATCGCCAGAATTGTTACTGCGCGCATTGGTAATGGTGTAAATGCTATCCAGCCCGGGCAAACCATTTACCGGAGTCCAGCTAAAATTTAAGTTGGGATCATCTCCAGGGCTGACATAAGGCACCAATTCAACTTCTTGATTCCCATTGACGCAGGTAGCACCGGCAACCACAATGCTATCTATTTGCGGACTCGAAAAGACGGTCAAGTCTACGCTGTCAGAGTATCTGCAACCCAAAGGAGAGGTAAAGCGCAATTTATATGTTCCTTCCTGAGGGCTGGTCAAATTGATGCTTCGATTATTCCCAACAATTCTTCCATCAGGATCAATCCAGTCATAAGTAGCAGCCTGTATCTCACTTGTAGACAATTGTAAGGGTTCCCCGGTGCACAATTCAGTTTCCCCATCTATATCAATGCTGTAGAGCTGATCAATTTGAACATTGAAAAAGTCAGACCAACTGGAAGGGCATTGACCTGAAAATGCCCGTGCACGCCATAAGCCCTCTTCTATTTGATTATCGACCAGATTTAAGCTTGCTACTCTTGTGCTGAGAATAACACCAGATGGATTTTGCCACTGCACACTGTCAAAATTTTGCAGATTGACACTTAATCTTAATGAGTCCCCGGGACAAACTACAGGATCGCTGGCTGTGAGCACTGGACGCTGAGGGGCTTCAAAAACCACAATTCCAATCTGAGTTAATTCTGAGGCACAATTGGTGGATGTATCAATCACACGCAAGGAGTAAGTTCCTGCATCAGAAATATCAATTTCTTCAATGGTTAATTCGCTTTCATCTCCATCTATCCCAGGACCGCTCCAGTCGTACTGCAAGTCAGCCATATTATCTGTGCTCAGCGTCAGTTGATCACCCTCGCAATAAGTACTGTCTCCGAAGATAGATGGAAGATCTGGTCGATCCAGAATGATCACACTGGCCACTTGTGAAAAGGCAGAGACACAGTCTCCAATTTCCACAAGTACCTGATAAGGTCCTTCATCGCGCAGCTTGGAGACATTAGGTATGCGCAATTCCGGTACCGTAGTATTCAAAGTTCCATTGGGGGTTTGCCAGATATACATAACCTGGTTATTCTGCACCTCACTGCAGGTCAGAACCAATTGCTCTCCTTCACAAACAGGATCAGTGAAGACTATTTGAGGTGGTGCCGGGGCATTGCTGAATTCTAAAATCACATTGCGTTCCTGGCTGCTACAACCAGAAGAGGAACTGACTGTCAGGCGATAAGTGCCATTCAAATCACTCGTGGCATTTGGAAAAACCAGATTTCTCGTATTTCTGTTCGTGCCGTCAGGTAAAGACCATAAATAGCTCAAATTCTGTCCCTGAGGCACACCCAGAGGGCTGATAATCAAGGTGTCGCGTCCTGTCAGGCAATCCTGAATATCCAGGTTGACATCAATTCCTTGCAAGTCAGGTACTTGCTCTATTACTACCCGAACTGAATCAGATTTTTCGCAACCGTTGGCTGCTGTTACATTGAGAATGTACATTCCCGGAAGCGGATCAGGCACATCCGGTGCGCGCATATTGCTATTTAATCCCGGCCCTGTCCAGCTGTATTCTGCCCCTGGTATATCTGCTGCATTCAATTGAAGCATTTCATTCTCACACAAAGGAGCATTACTGCTGAGCTCCAGTTCTCCCACTTGATTAATTTCCAACGGCACTGCATCAGAAGGATTCGACAGGCATCCGTCAACCTGCACTTGAAGACGAAAAGATCCGGAACTGATGCCACTGGTAGAAAAAGTAAAGCTTGAATTCAGGGTTGTATATTCAGAATCATCCGGGAAAATCCAGACAAAGCTGTCTGCACTTGCCACAGTACTTAAAGTCACCTCTGTTCCTTCGCAAACCGGCGAATTTAGGTTCAGCTCGGGCTGATCTGGCTGTGGAAGAATATCAATAAAAATGGAATCAGGGTTTGACCAACAGCCATTGTTATTAATTCGAAGAAAGTACCATCCTTCAAGAGCTTCAGAGGCGGTAAAAGCAACAACCGGGTTTTGCTCTGATGAAATGAAACCATTCGGCCCGGTCCATTCATAAAGCTGAGCATTGGAAACTGTTGTCTCCAACAGGAGTTCTGTGGTTGAACAAACATCCGCAGTATCTCTGAGCAAATCCAAAACAGGTAACTCTACAATTTCTATTTCATCTAAAGTCGACGGATTTGTTGAGCAACTGCCATTGCTGGCAACCACATAAAACTGCACTGTTCCCGGCGCCGGGAGGCTCCAATCCAGAAATGGCTCAAATGTGCTTGCTAAAAAAAGACCATTGCCAGGCGTGCCGAGGAACCACTCGTATTGGACATTGGCCACATCCCAAACGGTGGCATTCAATCTAAAACTTTGATTGACGCAGGCCTGAGCCACACTAACATCCAATTCTAAACGCTCAGGCACCTCGGCAATCTCGACAAGCACCTCGCCGGAAGCTTCACAGTTGCCATCCTCACTGACGACAGTAAAGGTATAAATGCCTGCATCTGAGGTATCTATGTCACTCAATGAGGCGTTCAGCACTTCGCTCACTAAATCGCCATCTCCATTACGCCATTCTACAGTGAAATTCTGGGTTAAATCATTAACTCTAGGATCCGGGAACAATAAAAGCGTATCTCCTGCACAAATTGACCTGTTGTAATTGGGCTGTAAATCAATGGCATTAAGGCTTAAATCCACCTGGCAGGAAGAGGTATTTCCCGAGCGATCGATAGCAAAAATCTCTACCTCCACGAGATCACCAATGGCGTCACAATTCAAATCTTCTGCTATCAATAAAGTATCTGAAAGTCCACATTCATCCCCGATGAACTCAATAAAATCTTCTGGTCTTAGACTTAAGGTATCTAAATCAAATGGAAAGACGTCAATACTATAATTCTCCTTACATTCAATGACTGGGTCAATCACATCAAGATATTCTACCTCATAACTACAACTGCCACGGTTGCCTCCCCGGTCAAAGTAAATCAAATCGACCGTACTCACTCCTGTCTGAAATGTATCCACTATAGTGGATCCTCTGGGTATTCGTGTCAAATTGCGCTCGGTAGCGCCTGATATTTCATAGTAATAATCGCTAATGGGTGAATAAGTGAGAATGAATAGAATTCTCGGGCCATCATTATCTGAACCATCAGAGCAAAAGTCATTGATGTTTTGGTCGTCGGGGTCTCCATCAGGTTTTGGATTGCCGGATGTAAGTATAGTAGGCCGCACTTCGAATTGAAGTCTGCCATCTTCCAACCATCTGTCAAGATCATCCGTCGACAATGTTCTGGTAAGAGAGGCCGGCGAGGTACACGAGGCATCATCGTCCGTAGGTGAAGTGAAAAGCAAATTGCCATCTTCATTAAATAAGGCAAAATTCTCACTCCCATCGTCGACATCACCAAATACTTCAATGCGTAAACGGACTTCCGAAAAGGCATTCAAACCTGGGTCGGAAAAGACATAAATCATAGAGTCCAGATTACCCGTAGAAGATTCGAATTTCATGGGACGGAGTAAACTGTCTCTGACTTTTATGGCGTCGAGACAATCATCTTCGATCCCTCCCGGTACTTGTATGGTATCCAGTAACTGGCAGACATTTTGAGTAGCGGTGAAACTTCTGTTGGCAGGACACTCCCGCAATGTAGGCGCTGCCGGATCTGCAATATTTACATTGAAGCTGCATGCACTGGTATTTCCTGCAGCATCTTCCAAATCGTAATAGATGGTGTATTGACCTACTGATAAGGTCACGTTATTGGGTACATTACCACTGGGGCCTTCAGGCTCCACCCGGAAACGCTGCAGCACTGATTCTTCATCGCAACCCAAATTGAGAATACTAAGCGCAGGTACAGGCACCAATGCCTCACAAATACCTGGAAGTGTCGTGATCTGTCGATCATCAGGACATGTAGCTATCTCAGGAGCCAGGGTATCCTGGACGAAAACCTGAGTAGTACAAATCCCACCATTATCAGAGGCATCGCGATATTCCGTAGTAATTGTACTTCTGCCAAGAGGAAAAGATACATCAGGTAATGCCTGTAGGTCGTCATATTCTTGAATTGTTCCGTCCGGGAATTCGATTTCACAAGTAAAAACAGATTGACCGGGACAATCGTCTTCAATATCAGGCCCCCAAGAGGAAGCATCGACCAGGGTGTCGCAGGTCTGAAAGCCGTCCAGCAGGTAATGCAAAGTATCTCGACAAGTGAGCTCAGGGGATGTTCCATCAACAAGTGTGACAATGAACTCACATTGAGACAGGGTATCACCAAACTCGCTCAACAAGAGGTAAACCACTCTGGAGTCCCCCGGCAAAAAATCAAACCGTGCCTCGCCAAATCCATCATCTACCATGGTTCCAGAACCAAGTGGATAATAAATCTGATGGGCAAATTCATAATTTTGCTCATTGCACGAGAGTGCAACTTCAGGAATATCAAATGTGATAGTCACTGAACATTCACCTTCGGGAAGATTAAATGTATTGCGCTCAGGGCAGCGCAGACTGCAATCCAGAGAAGATCTTAAAAAAGGTAGCCTGGCTTCAGAAGAAGAGGTATTAGGTGATGGTCTAGCGGTTTTGTAAGTACAAGTATCTGATCGCTTCAAACCCACCATTGTGGGAGTGAACATCTCCATAGGCTCTATCCAGGCCCCTTTTAATACATCATGATTATCGTTTGAAAAATTGTTAAAGACAGGAGTGGCCGACAATGCGGAGGAAAGTAGCACAAGCATCAACGCACTGAAAAGCATCCGGGGAAGACGCTCAACAGTCTTGAGAGACTGCATTTTAGATTGTTGAAATACTCTTCGAAACATACAGTTACGTGATCAGTTACACCCGGTTAATGACATATTAAATATTCTCACCAAGTGTAAAATTCTTGTACTTACATCCTTACTGCTTACTAACGATGGACACCCTTCATCTGCTGCTTGAGATGAAAAATATCAAGTCATTGATAATCAGTAATTTAAAAATTAAAACAATAATTTATTTGTTTTCCAGGACAGATATGAATGCCTCGGGAGCAAATTCTAGCCTTTGCTGTGCTTTTTCACGACCGATAACCGCGGCCACTTCAAAAATGGAAGGCCCCTGCATGGTTCCAGTCAAAGCCAGTCTGAGGATAGGCAATACCTGCCCAAAACCCAGCTCATGACTCTTCATAAAAGACTTGACCTCTTCTTCAATTTCTGAAGCAGACCACTCTGAAATTCCTTTTAGTGCAGATAAGAAATCGCTGTAATGCTCAACAATGGCGCCTTTCCATTTCTTTTTCAGAGGTTTTCTATCGTATTCTGCTACCTCTTCGAAACAGTAATAGCAGGAGGGCCATAAATCATTGAGCGTTTGAATGCGTTCCTGGAAAAGGGCACAAACCTTTTGCTTTACCGGCTTACTGGCGGACAAACCTCTCTGCTTTAATTCCTTCTCCAGGTGAGGGATAAGAAAGTCACTATCTTTTTGAAGGATGTATTGCTGATTGTACCACAGGGCCTTGTCAAAATCAAACCGCGATCCACTTTTCCCTATATCCCCCAATTGAAAATCAGCAATGAGTTCATCTAAATTGTAAATTTCTTTCTCACCTCCCGGATTCCAACCCAAGAAAGCAAGGAAGTTGATCATGGCCTCAGGGAGAAAGCCGAACTCACGAAAACCGGCATAGGGCTCTTCTCCCGAGCCCGGATCCCATCTTAAAGGAAATACTGGTATCCCGAATTTAGCTCCATCGCGCTTGCTGAGTTTGCCTTTACCCTCGGGCTTCAAAATGAGCGGAAGATGCGCAAACTGGGGCATTTCAGGTTCCCACCCAAAAGCCTGGTATAGCAAAACATGATGTCCTGTACTGCTCAACCATTCCTCTCCACGAATGACATGGCTAATTTCCATTTCATGATCATCTACCACGTTGGCAAAGTGATAAGTAGGCAAGCCATCACTTTTCAGCAAGACCTTATCATCCAATTCATCAGTATTGAATTGAACCTGATCCCTTACAATATCCTTAAAACCAACCTTTTTGCCTGGTTCTACCTTTAACCGGATCACGTGGGGCCTTTCGGAATCCAAGGCTGCCTTCAGTTCATCCTTGGACATATTTAGGCTATTTTTCATCTCTCGTCGTACGGACCAATCGTACTTAGGTGAAACTACGCCTTCTGCGCTGCGTCTTTCACGCATTTGTTCCAGGTCCTCCTCAGTATCAAAGGCGTAATAGGCACATCCATTGTCCAACAAAGTTTTAATATGCTTTTTATATAGAGCAGTGCGATCAGATTGCCGGTACGGGCCATACTCCCCTTCACCATGAGGACCCTCATCAGTCTGCAGACCACTCCAGCTCAGCGCTTCCTGAATGTAATCTTCTGCCCCCTGCACATAGCGCTTTTGATCTGTATCCTCAATTCTCAAAATAAAGACACCATCGTTTTTCTTCGCCCAAAGAAAGTTGTACAGGGCTGTGCGCAAACCTCCGATATGCAGAGGTCCGGTAGGACTCGGAGCAAAACGTACTCTTATATTTGACATGGAATTTGTTTTTGCAGCTACGAAAATGCAAATTTGGAAAAATTAAATGGCAATCCCGCCTATTTGGTTCAGCCTTGGAGGGATTGTTCGATTGCAAACATGCATATTTATCCTGTCAAGACACCATTATGGGTTCAAAAACTCATACCATCAGCACTTTGGCATTTTCCCAGAAATGAAAATGTACTATACCTGAGCTTTGATGATGGCCCAAGCCCTCAACTCACCCCCTGGATTCTTGAAACACTAGAAAAATGGAAGGCTAAAGCCACATTTTTTTGCGTCGGTGAGAATATCAATAAATACCCTCAGCTTTATCAGGAAATCACTGAACTTGGTCACACCATTGGAAATCATAGTTATAACCACCTGAATGGCTGGCTTACGAATGATAAAAGCTACTTCCAAAATATTGCGCTCAATGCCTCTCAAACGGGCTCCAAATTGTATCGGCCGCCCTATGGGAGAATGAAACCCAGCCAAATCAGACATTTGAAAAAACGCTATCAACTGGTCTATTGGGATGTACTTAGTGGAGACTTTGATCGCGATCTGTCACCTGAAAAATGCCTTAAAAATATTTTAGAAAATGCGCGCCAGGGATCCATAATTGTATTGCACGACAATATCAAGGCGGATAAATCTCTGAAATATGTATTACCTCGATTATTGCAGCATTACGCCGAAAAAAAATGGGAAATGCGCAATATTGACCCAAATTACGGCAATTAGTTAGCCGACGCAGTTGTTTAATCCTCATTAGAATGTTATTATCACTGTACTATGCCGGAAACCAAAGAAATTCAACTGTTCGACAAAATATCCGGAGCTTTTGGCAGGATAGGCAAAAAATTAATCTATCGCTCCCTGCTCTTGTTCTATGCCTACAGAAGAAAGGCCACCCCTAGATGGGCTAAAGCAGTTATTCTTGGCGCCCTTGGTTATTTTATAAGCATCATCGATTTTATTCCCGATATTATTCCCGGTCTGGGATATACAGATGATTTTTTTATGATTGCGCTGGCTCTGTCCGCCCTATCATTTTACATTAATGACGAAGTGCGTCAGCAAGCCGATCAAAAGATAAATAGTTGGTTTCCCCCTTCAGATGGAGATGGTGAAAAAATTTCCGGGAATTCCAATTTTTCCTTATAATCCTGAAGAACAAAATAATAAATTCTTTTCCATGAAATACGAACGACATAATCCGGAATTATTCAAGCTGAATCGAAAGCGCTTTTCCCGTCATCTCAAACCCAACTCCATTGCCATTTTTCACAGCAATGATCAAATGCCGCGAAAAGGTGATCAATTCTTTCCCTTTGTTCAAAACCCGGATCTATTTTACCTCTGCGGGCTAGACCAAGAAGAAACAGTGCTGGTTATTTTCCCGGATTGTGTTAAAGAAGGATTCCAGGAAGTGGCTTTTATAAAAAAAACCAATGAGCACATTGCTATTTGGGAAGGGCATAAATACACCATCGAAGAAGCCAAAGAAGTAAGTGGCCTGGATAAAGTATTCTTCCTGGAAGAAATGGAAACCATTCTCAATGAATTGATCCTCTTGGCCAATAGGATATACTTCAACAGTAATGAAAATGACAGATTTGCCTCGGACGTGCCACTTAGGGACGATCGTTTCCGCAAACAACTGATGGAAAAGTATCCCGCACACAAATACCACCGCGCTCAGCCCATCATGAAAAAACTGCGCATGATTAAATCTGAGCATGAGGTGACAGCAATCCAGAAAGCCTGTGACATTACGGAAAAAGCCTTTCGCAGAATTCTCAAAACGGTAAAGCCGGGTGTTGGAGAACACATCGTAGAGGCAGATATACTACACGAGTTTCTCATTAATAGAGCCACAGGGCCTGCTTATGATCCCATTGTGGCCAGTGGAGACAGTGCCTGCGTTTTGCACTATACAGACAATAACCAAACTTGTAATGACGGAGAAGTTTTGCTCATGGATTTTGGGGCAGATTATGGCAATTATGCGGCTGATCTTTCCCGCAGCATTCCCGTGAGTGGAAAATTTACGGAACGTCAGAGAAATGTCTACGACGCTGTACGTAAAGTGCAAAAGCAAGCCATAGAAATGCTCGTCCCAGGAAATACCCTTGCGGAATACCATAAGGAAGTAGGTAAAATGATGGAAAGTGAACTGCTGGATTTAAAACTGCTTGATAAAACAGATATTAAGAATCAGAGCAAGGAAAAGCCGGCCTACAAGAAATATTTCATGCATGGCACGAGTCACCACCTAGGGATAGATGTGCATGACCTGGGTAACCGCTACGATCCTTTCCAGGCGGGCATGGTATTCACCTGCGAACCTGGAATTTACATTTTGGATGAAGGTCTGGGGGTGAGATTAGAAAATGACGTTCTAGTTACTGACAATGGCCCCAAAGACTTGATGGCCAATATCCCGATTGAGGCAGAAGAAATTGAAGATTTGATGAATAGCTGATGGCTGTTCTTTCTTAGGTTTCCTTTACTATCTGTCAAGTCGCATTCTGACAAGGTATATTCAAAAAAAGGGG
>DATFJT010000271.1:0-3139 GCA_035269065.1 Saprospiraceae bacterium
AAGAATTGTCGCACAGTGCATTCACCATGGAAATCATGTGGTCTCTGCTCACAGGAATTTTTTTGGCTGTCATCGTTCCAGTGTATACCTTTTTCATACTCAAAACAAAGATGAAGACCCAAAATGCAGGTGCGGTTGCAGCTGCTTATGGTTCCATTAGTGCAGTAACTTTTGTGACGGCCATTTCTTTTCTTGAATTGCAAAATATTGATTTTGGAGGACACATGATAGCCGTCATGGCACTGATGGAAGCTCCTTCGATCATTGTAGGACTCTTGCTGATTTCCATTTTTGAGAAAAGCGATGCTCAGCGCCCTCATTTCGGCAAAGTGTTGAGGCATTCCATGACCAATGGCAGCGTGCTTTTGATTCTGGGGAGCCTGGTCATTGGGTTTTTGGCAAGTGATGAACAGGCTAGGGGAATTCAGCCATTCACGACAGACATTTTTAAAGGCTTCCTGGCTGTCTTCCTGCTGGATATGGGCATTGTGAGTGGCCGAAAATTAAACTCCTTTTTCAAGTACGGCTGGTTTGTTAGTTTGTTTGCCATAGTTATTCCACTGATCAATGGAATTATAGTTGCTCTGGCAAGCAGCTGGATTACGGCAGAAGTGGGCAATCGACTGCTATTTTCCATTCTCGCTGCAAGTGCCTCCTATATTGCAGTTCCGGCCGCCATGAAACTGGCAGCCCCCAAGGCCAATCCGAGTATTTATATACCTATGGCCCTGGCAGTCACTTTCCCTTTCAATATCACCATCGGTATGCCACTCTATCTGGCGATCATTCAGTGGTCGCTGGGCGCATAAATACAAAGCGGGTGATAAAAATACCCTCTCCATCGTCTGCTCCGGCATTGCTTTCTACACCGCTGGTGGTATGTAACAGCTGCCATCCCTGTTGAACCATTTCTGTCAGCTTATTGGAAATAATGGCATCATTTGAAGCAATATTTTGGAAGTTAATGCCAGCCAGGCTGTAGAAATTCAGCAGCTTGGTTTCTTTGAATTTGTCCAATTTTAGATCTTTTCTACGGACAGTCGATTGATCACTTTTCTTGCCGTCAGTTCGCTCTGTAGTGAATGCTTCATAGCTCATGTCTTGATCATGCTCGATGATGCGCGAACGCCCAATGCCTGCGGGAACAATAGATTCTACAACTGTGATGATTTTAATTTCCTGCGCTTTGAGATCCACACAAGAAATGAGGGCAATGCCTGCCAAAGTCAAAATTCTACGTATCATTTTTTCTTGTAATAATAGTTTAATCCAAAGAATTATTGGATGTCTTTAACAACAATTGACAGACTTTATGCTTTTTGTAACAGTTCATTGCGCAGAAAACTGTTTAAACATGCCTACCTTTGCTGGCTGGAATTAATAAAAGGCATTGAAAATGGGTGTTGCAGGTAAGAGGTTTTCTACCGTAAAATCTCATTGTAGATAATCGATAATTATAAAAACAGAAAGTATGCTGAGGATTTTCTTGATTCTTCTTTTATCAGGTTTAATGGCGCTCATGCATTCTATCGAGGCCCAAACCGTGCATGTGAAGTACAAAAAGTTCATTGTTCCTGGTAAAACAGAATATGGTCGTTGGATGTCGAGTCCGGAAATGAAAAGGCGGATGCGGGAAAGGGAAGAAGAGATGGCGAATAGTGTGAGTGAATATTACGATCTCCACAGCAACGGCAGAAAGTCTTATTTTCATTATGACACCACTTTTCAAACTATAGAAACCCAGGAAGACAATCCCTGGTGGGGCGCAAACAATAAATTCAAGGAAAATTTTGCTAAGGATTTGCGTAGAGGTGAGGTGACTTTGCGCTCTGATCTTCTTGCAGATAGTATATGTACGGCCTGGAATTACAAAGGCAAGTACGACTGGAAGGCAGGAGAAGGAATGAAGGTATTTGCAAACATGCGGTGTGAGAAAATGATGCATATTGACGAAGAAAGTGGTGATTCCACAATTGTCTGGTATACGCCTTCTATCCCAATTTCGGATGGGCCGGAGGATTATGGGGGAACTCCTGGATTGATCCTGGCTGTTGAAGCACCCGCCTACAATTATATAGCGGAAGAAGTAACTGTCGGATCATTTAAACTGGAGAAAAATCCCCTCACCATCGAAGATTGTCTGCCAAAAAAGGACTTCCAGGAATTGGTGCGTAATGAAAGGATGAATAAATATATCAATCGATAAACACCTATCCATTTTACTGAATATCATCTTATGAAGAAATTACTTTCTATACTTTTCCTGTGCACTGTTCTGATTACCTTTCTCAATGGTCAACACATACTCAAAGGGACGGTGCGCCTTGATTCTACAGAAGTAGCCCAGGCGGCCATCGTGCGATTGTTGAGTGCCGACACCAGTCGTATGTTCCAATTTGCCGAGACAGATGCTGATGGGAATTGGAGCCTCGAAACAGATAGGTCTGAGAATATTTTGTTGGAATTCAGCTATTTCGGTTATGCCAGTCAGTTCGTTCCTGTGGGAGAGCCTCAGAAAGTGGTCGTTCCTTTTGATATTGTCATGAAACCGCAGAGTTTTAATCTCGATGCTATTACAGTGGAGGAAAAAGCTTTCGGTGTGCGCAGATCAGGAGATACCCTTTCCTTTAGATTGGAAACTTATACGACAGGGGCGGAGCGCACACTGGGTGATGTACTCAATCGATTGCCCGGGATGGAAATAAGGGACGGTTCGGTCTTTTATGGAGGTGAAAAAATTACGCGGATGCTGGTCCAGGGCCGGGATATTATCAATTCCAACCAGCAGTTGGCCACAGAGGGCATCAGGGCAGATCAGTTAAAGGAGATCAAGATTATTGAGAATTACAAGCAACCAAACCAGCAATTTCAAACAGAACAATCAGAAGATGTGGCTATGGATGTGCGTCTCAAGGAAGGCGTTCTCAATAAGTGGTCGGGACAGGCTGAAGTGCTTGGCGGCTATCCGGCCTCCGGAAAAGTAGATGCAAACGCTTTTAACCTCAACGAAAAAGTGGGAATCAGTGCTTTTGCCAGAGGAAACAATGTGGGCGAACGTGTTTTGACTTTTAGAGATTTGCTCAATATGATATCCGGAGATTCGAGAAGTGGCTTTTGGGGTGCCAGAAATGAATTGGCG
>DATFJT010000272.1:0-19767 GCA_035269065.1 Saprospiraceae bacterium
TTATGGTCTTACTTATTTTTGCCTGGTTGTACTATCTGCGTTTATCCATCAGCCTGTTTGTCGGTTTTGTCATCATCGGATTACTCATGTTTTGGGGGCAGCACAAGCTAGCCCGTCTCCTCACTTTTCAACATTACATGATGGCTATGATTGGTATTTTTGTTTTGGCTTGGATAGGTCAGTTCATTGGCCATAATATCGAAGGCAAAAAGCCTTCCTTCATCAAGGACCTGCAGTTTCTGCTCGTCGGCCCCGCCTGGTTGCTTCATTTTATTTTTGAAAAAGTTGGTATTCCTTACAAATAGACATGAGTCGCTTCAAGACGGCGATAAGGAATCTGCATGACCTGACATTTCAGACGGCTGTTTTGTCAAAGAGTTTCTGAATAACGGAACACAATTAAAAAGACATGGAGATTTTTAGTCCCAGAGTATTCGGTGTGGCATTTTGAGTACTCAGATTGTTGAGTAAAGCGGGATCCACGTTCAAACTCAGATCTTCACTCACATCGAATTCCAGTAAATGGGCATCTACATAGGCATCTATCCCGTTTAAGGCGTAAGTAAGCACCAGGAAGATCCAGTTTGATTCCAGTTGTTTTTTAGAATTATCTCGTAAAATACGTAGTGAGTTTGCCGGAAGTCCTTGTAATTCGGGAGCAATAGGAATGCTGCTGTCGCCTGTAACTACGGCAATGTAAGCATCTCGTCGATCTTGATAAGTCTGTCGATTTTCGCTTATGCGCCAACCCATGTAGCCCAAAGCACCATAAACTAGCGGGACTTTCCAATATTTTTTGTTGTAGGCCTGGCCGGCACCTGGTATGACCAGGCTGAGTATGAGGGCAGTTCTTGGCTTGGGATATTCTCCAAAGACGCGTTGACTAAACGAGGGCTTGAGTTCATTTCCAACGTCTGCATCGCTCTCAGCCTTTAAGGTATCGAGGACTGACTTTTCTTGTATGGAATGTTTAGCGTGGTGCTCAGGCAGACTGTCCACTTGTGCCGTTGCCGTGAAGCCAAGCAAGAGATAAAATACCAGGAAAGCGGACCATTGCCTATTCATGACCCAATAACGCCGCTTAGGATTCAATTATTTCGAGTATTCGGTTGAGTTCCTCAGTGGATTGAAAAGGAATTTGAATATTGCCGGCCCCTTTTTCATTGACTTTTAATTTGACCTTACAATCCATGACACCGGTAATGCGGTCTTCTACGCGCTGGTATTCAGCAGGTATTTTACTGGTATTATTTCTCCCTGATTTTTGAGCAGGAGCCTGCAGGCGTTGAATGAGTTGCTCTGTCTGCCGCACGCTTAATTTTTTATCCAAAACCTGGTGCAAAACATCTATTTGCTGTTCAATATTCTCTAACCCGGCTATGGCGCGTGCATGTCCCATACTGATCTCCTGCCGCTTGAGTTCTGTTTGTACTTGAGGGGGCAATTTTAAGAGACGTACGTAATTGGTGATGGTAGACCTCTTTTTTCCTACACGATCTGACAATGCTTCATGGGATAAATCACATTCCTGCATCAGCCTTTGATAGGAGATGGCCACTTCGATCGGATTGAGTTGTTCGCGCTGGATATTCTCGACCAGCGCCATCTCTAACATTTCCTGGTCGTTCGCTAAGCGCACGTAGGCAGGAATTTCTGCCATACCGGCATTTTTAGTGGCACGCCACCTTCTTTCACCAGAAATAAGTTGATACTTTCTGTCACTTAGACGTCGAACGGTAATGGGCTGTATCAGTCCGTGTATCTGGATAGAATGAGATAACTCAGCAAGGGCTTCTTCATCGAATTCGGATCTCGGTTGAAAGGGATTTTCCTCAATTTGGTCAACGGGTATATCCACAATATGACTTGCCAGGGAGCGAACCACTTCTTCTTGCTGCTCCTCATTCTGCAAGTCCTCATCCATTGTCGAAAGCAATGCCCTCAATCCTTTACCTAGTTCTTTTCTTTGATTTTTCTTACTCATAGTCTGTCCCGCTCAATTAATTCAGGATTTTGTTTTTTTTCATCTTGACACCATTTTTTTTGAGAAACTCAATGGCTAGATTGAAATAGTTGAGTGTTCCTTTGCAGGTGGCGTCATATAATACTACCGGCATGTGCAGGTTCGGAGCCTCCCCAATTTTTGAATTTCGGTGAATAATGGTGTGAAATACCTTATTCTTGAAATATTTCTTGATTTCACTCACGACCTCATTGGCCAGCCTCAGGCGTTTGTCGAACATGGTGAGCAAGATGCCCTCGATACTTAAATCCGGATTCAGTTGTTTCTTGACAAGAGAAATGGTGTTGTTCAACTTACCCAGTCCTTCAAGAGCAAAATATTCGCACTGGACAGGTATAATGACAGAATCTGATGCCGTTAAAGCATTGACTGTCAATAAACCAAGCGAAGGCAGACAATCTATAATCACGAAGTCGTATTGGTCCTTGATTGGGTTCAGTACTTCGCTGAGAACGAATTCTCGCTTCCATCGATTGACCATTTCGAGTTCTGCCCCAACGAGATCAATATGACTTGGAAGTAACCAAAGATTCGGTGTTTCCGTTTCAATAATGGCTTTTTCGGCTTCTAACTCGTTGATGAGACAATCGTAAATGCTGTATTCGATATCGTCCTGGAAGACACCGATCCCGGAACTGGCATTTGCCTGGGGATCAAAATCAACAAGCAGGACTTTGTGCTCCATGATGGCCAGACTGGCCGCAAGATTAATGGCTGTAGTGGTTTTACCCACCCCGCCTTTCTGGTTGGTAATGGATACAATTTTTCCCATAGTAATTACAGTTCTATAATTTCTCCGACCTCCGGTAGGTGAAAATCTATGTTTTTTTCCGCAAAAGCAGATTTGACATCATCATGGTTTATTTTGATGGGAGGAAAGGTGTCAAAGTGACAACCGATAATTTTCTCACATCCGATGAAATCAGCAGCCAAAATGGCTTCCTCATACCCCATGGTAAAGTTGTCTCCCACAGGAAGAATGGCAAAATCCAGTGCCGGACAAAGCCGGGGTATCAGTTTCATATCTTGTGTCAGTGCTGTGTCCCCGGCAATGTAAAAGCTCGTATTTTCATCCCAAAGGACAAATCCGCCGGGATTGCCTCCATAGCTGCCATCGGGCAAAACACTGGAATGTACGGCGCTGACATATTTGATGGTCCCAAAATCAAACGTATACTTTCCTCCGTGATTCATAGGATGACCCTTCATTCCTTTCTGCCCAAACCAGCTGATAATTTCAAAGTTAGAAATAAGCCGGGCATCGGGATTATTTTTTGCGATTCGATCCACATCAGCTACGTGATCTTCATGTCCGTGTGTAATGAGAATATAGTCCACCCGGATGCTGTCAATCGCAATTTCTGATGCCAAAGAATTGGGCGTGATGAAAGGGTCGACAATGAACTTCTTATCCTTCCATTCAAAGTAAAAACACGCGTGTCCCAAAAACTTAACAAGCATAAGAAATTGTTTAATGCGTAAAATAAGGATTGATCCTCAAGGGAGCGCAAATTTATCCTTTAATTTAAGCTTTATGGTAAAAAGCGGCTAAACTTTTTGTCTCTTTGCTCCTTGTAGGAACAACCGCAGAAGATATGCAGTACATTAGCCGCCAGCACCAATGTTAACAAAATATTTTAAGCATGATTAGCATCATAGCAGGAACAAATTTACCACATTCCAAAGCCGCCGTTTTGGCTCATTTTTTAGAGCTCCAAAGCCCGGATAGTTTAATGCTCGACCTGGCTACATTAGATAATGGCTTTATCCATGAGCAGATGTACAGCCGTCAAGCGCCGGAATTGACAGCCATTCAAAAAGAATTTCTAATCGAACCGGATAAATGGATCTTCATTGTTCCAGAATACAATGGTACCTTCCCGGGGTACTTGAAGCTGTTTCTTGATGCGTGCTCGGTGCATGATTATCAGAATACTTTCAAGAATAAGAAAATTTGGCTGATCGGTCTGGGCAGCGGCAGGGGAGGGAACCTGAGGGGATTGGATCATCTCACGACAGCCATGAATTATCTCGGATGTATTATTTTTCCCAATCGTTTGGCCATCAGTCAAATAAATTCTAAAATCAAGGATACTGAAATTCACGATGATGAATTGCTGAGAGAATTAGAATTGGGACTGAAGCAGTTTTTGGACTTTTAAAGTGATGGCTGTGTTTCCTAAGGTGGAATTTGTGGATGTCGGTTTGGTAGACTATCGGGAAATGTGGGACAGGCAAACTGAGCTGCATAAAAGTTTAATTCAAGCCAAAAGAGAAGAGCGCGATACCACCGCTTTAAATAAACTGATATTCTGCCACCATCCGCATGTGTACACCCTGGGTAAAAGCGGAAAAGAGGATCATCTTCTATTGTCAGAGGAGGAATGCAGGGACAAGAATATTGCCTTTTATAAAATCAATAGGGGAGGAGACATAACCTACCACGGTCCTGGCCAGTTGGTGGCCTATCCCATATTTGATCTGGAACTATTTCAAAGAGATGTTCACGTTTATGTGCGCAACCTGGAGGAAGCGGTAATCCGCACCTTAAATGATTGGGCGATCAAAGGGGAGCGTCTTGATAGTTTTACCGGAGTTTGGGTGAAAAGCGGGAATGAATACCTCAAAGTTTGTGCTATAGGCGTTCATCTAAGTCGATGGGTCAGCATGCATGGCCTGGCACTAAATGTGAATACGGATTTATCTATGTTTGAACACATTGTGCCTTGTGGGATCGACGATAGTGAAAAGGGACTGTGTTCTATGCAAAGTCTCTTACAAAAGAAACTCAATATGTCTGATGTCAAACGGCAATTGATGAAACATTTCCAAAGTATATTTCGTTATAATTACATATCTACCCAGTAAACAGAATATTATATGAGCCCTAGAGAAACGAAGCAGGTAAGTGAGTCGCGAACAGTCATGACACAGATGGTGATGCCAAACGATACCAATCCCATTGGAAACCTGATGGGAGGAAATTTAATGCGCTGGATGGATATTGCTGGCGGTATTTGTGCGGCAAAACACAGTGAAGCCCATGTCGTGACAGCTTCTGTGGACAATGTTTCTTTCTCACAGCCCATTCACTTAGGGGATGTAGTCACCATCGAAGGCACTGTAACCCGTTCTTTTCGAACCAGCATGGAAATTTATTTGGAAATATTCGCAGAGGATATCAAAGGGGGTAACGCTCGAATGACAAACAGTGCTTACATGACTTTCGTAGCACTTGATGACGACAAGAAAAAGCCTATACCTGTTCCTCAAATAACACCGTTGACTACAGAGCAGCAAAAAAGATATGATGCTGCCCTGCGTCGTCGTCAATTGCGCTTGATTTTAGCTGGTCGACTGAAACCGGACCACGCTACAGAGCTCAAGTCGCTTTTCTTTGATTAAGTCAATAGCGTGTGACCAGGGCCACATTTTGAAAGTCTTCCATATCATCACTGTCGATAAATACGGTATCACCGCCAAATGAGCGATTCGCCTCAATCATCTCGTCGATAATATCATCCATCACACCGGGCTCAGAACGCCTCGATTCATCGACGAGTTCTATTTTATTGTCTTTGATGATTCCCGGGTGAAAGTAGCCTTTGCGTACAAAAAGGGTTGCTCCCTGCCCATTATGTATGCCAGTCCAGATATCATTGATGTCAGAAAAGTATTTTTGCTGACTCACCGCCTTTCGCAATTCACCCATTCGTTCTTCATTCTTTTTTTGCATAATGGAATGCACTTCATTCCATGCTTCCTGAATGATCTCGTGGGCAGAAAAATCTTCCGGGAATTGCCTGATGTGTCCCAAAATCGCCTCTTTTTCATTGCATACTTTCATGTAATGCTCCTGATTGCGGGCGTCAGCAGCTAAGAGGACCGGTAAGCGATGATCTTTTGTGTTTTCCCACAAATCCTTATCGGCTCGGTTAAAAAATTCCTCTGTTAGTCGATCCTGGTGATCCCCGTGTGAAAGCTTTTCGGTATCGGTAGTGTAGAGATAATTGTCTAAAGGAAAAGGTTTGCCCCATTCTTTAACCAATTTATCATTGAAAGCCTCGATCAGGCGCACTTTGTGCTTGTTCAATGCCAATACATAATAGGCATTGTTTTGCTGCAGCGAGCGAATCAGGTCCCTGGTGGCGAAATTATCATCCACGACCACGCGGTCTTCCACTTCAACAGCCAGTCTAGTGAAATCAGCAAAATCTGCATTGGCGCAAAGTACAAGACTGTCCAGGTGATAATTATGATCGATATCATCTATAACCTTATTGAGGTTTTCCATAATTGGCCAAACATCCCGTTTGTCAAATTCCTCATGTAATCTTTTCTCCGTCTCCGACACCAGGTTTTTTAGCTGAATGGAATCCTTTTCATTTTCAGGTTTCGTCCTGTGCGTATTCATGATGATGGTTACACATCCATCTTTTTTAATGTCTTTTACTTTTTGAAGCAATTTGTTCATCAATGTCATTTTGGTTATCAACTATCAAGGTGACTCCACCTTGCCTTTGAAAATACGAAATATTCTTTTCCAAAAAAACTTTAGTATTCAAAAAACTTTGTGTGGCAAAGGCTGAATATTGTAGGAATCACTATCGGGAGAAACAAATGGAATATGAGACTGATGAAAAGCTGATGGAATGTTTTCAATCATATTTACGTCCACTGCGGTCAATCATGGTGGCACTGGCCTGTTGTGTTCCCGCTACCAGTACATCCTGGATGGTGACGTGATCCGGCTGTATCGCCATAAAGTAGATAATTTCTGCTATATCACTACTTGTGACCGGATTGAAATCTCCATAGATCTTTGCTTTGTCTTCGTCACCGTGAAAACGGACCTTGGCAAATTCTGTCTCTTCCACATGTCCGGGGGCAATCTGGCTGACCCGGATGTTGTATTTGTGCAGGTCCATGCGCATGGCTTGTGTCAGGCCTTCTACAGCAAACTTAGAGGCGTTGTAAACATTTCCTTTGGGGTATGCCTGTTTTCCGGCAATGGAACCAATGTTTATGATGTGTCCCCGCCCTCTCGTGACCATTTGAGGGGCGATGCTTCTTGTGGCATATAACAAGCCTTTGATGTTCGTGTCGATCATTCTTTCCCAGTCTTCGATATCTCCTTCATGAATCTCACTCAATCCACTGGCAAGACCGGCATTGTTTATCAGAATGTCAATATTCCTGTCCCTTAGTTGACTCAGCTTATCCACAGTTTCTTCCATGTCCCTGATGTCAAATTTTAGCGTATCAATTTTAATATTGTATTGGTTCTCCCATTGATCCTTGATTCGATTCAGTCGTTTTTTTCGTCTTCCTGTGAGAATGAGGTGGTGACCGGCCTTTGCGAATCGCTCAGCAGTGGCGCGGCCAATTCCGGAGGTAGCACCTGTAATCAATACGGTCATGACCTCGCCTTTTTTAGGGACAGATACTGCGGGTACTGGATTTTGAATAGAAATAGCTTCTTCGTATTTCAGTGGGCCTTTATGGGAAAATGCATTTTCGTTCCTTTTATTTCCCAATTGTGGATTTAGGGCCTTGGATTTTTCATAGTATCTCTTCGCCTCATCATAAAGCCCCTGTTGATACTTAAAAAGGGCCATTTCATAATACAAGCGATCCTCTCCGTTTTGATCAGACATAGTTCTTTTATTTGCCAATTCTTCTTGTTCTTGTAAATCGAGCAGCGCTTTTAATTCCTCTTCTGGATTCCGGGTTCTTCTAGAGGCAGCCTCAAAAGCCCAATTGGTGGCATCTTCGTCATCTACAATGATTTCATGGTCCTCTTCTTCATTCTCTTCATCGGGTGTATGGGTTTGTTGTTCATCACCCAACTTAAGTTTGAGCCTATGTGCCAGTTCTTCGAGTAAATCCTGCTCTTGCGATTTGTCCTCCTCTTCTTCCTGGGAGCTTTTTAATTCCGCCTGAGTTTGACTGATTTGTTGTTTGATATATTCTTCACCGATTTCAGAATCCCCCAATTGACTCTTCTTGAATTTGATGAGTTTTTTGAGTAGATCACCTTCGAAATTTTGCTTTTCCTCTTCCTGACTTGCAGGCTCAGATGATGAATCCTCCTGGTCTGCTTCGTCAGGATCTACCTCCATTTTCAGGCTTGGCACCCTGCTCAATAAATCATTTGGTGTTTGCTTTTCTCCAATATCTAAAGCCTCCGGGTCTTTTAACCATTGAGACAAGTTCTTGTAATTGCTCTTCTCAAGTTCTTCAAGTGTAGCGGATGGAAGGAGACTCAGTTTTTGGGATATGGCATCGAAATGCTCTTTAATATTTTTAATGCCATTGAGATAATTCATTTTTTCATCGTTCTGACTCATATCAGAATCAATGATCCAGCGTCTTTCATTGATGTATCTGCGCTCCCAGAAATTGCGGTAATAGTACACATCTATTTTCCCCTGGGACTTAACATCAAAAATTTTATCTGTTCGAGACAGTCCATGGTGATGATATATGAGCACAAAACTATTCTCTGCGGTCAACAACTCTAAGTTGATCAGAATGGGGTCGAGACACTTTTTATTTTTGAGGAACTGATCGGTAATGATAAAAAGGTATTTATCGTGCCGGGGCATATTGTATTGGGCGCTGCTTTCGTCCACATACGTCAACTCTGCTTCTTTGAGTACGCCCTCAAAGTCCATCAAAAAAACCTCACTGGCATTTTCACTGCAGTGGAATATTTTAACACTTGGCTTCATTACTTCTTCTAAATACAAAAGTTGTACCGAAAAAAGCAAGACCAAATATCAATTTTTGCTGATGCTGTCTATGGCTTTCATCAGTGCCTTCCTTTGATCCGGGTATTCTTTCGTAGCAGGGCCGTAAAAGCCTGAGTAGCTGTTGACCAATTTTCCTGAGGCATCCATAAAGAAGAAACTGGGGAATGAAGCAATGTCCTCTACAAAAGGTAGCTTTTGTGCGGCATAAGCTTTACTCGCAGGGCCGGCATAAAATACCGGATAATTTAATCCCAGTAATTTTTTGTAGGAAGTGAGATGTTTTTCTGGAGACTCCAGGCCTTTTCGTTCAAATGCCAGGGCTATGAATTGAACCTCAGGGTATTTTTTCTGCATGGCATTCAAAAAAGAGGAGGCATCCTTACAATTGGGACACCAGGTACCCATGAGCTCAAGCACAACCGGTTTACTGTTCTTTATCTCCCTAGCCTGTATACCAAAACTATCTTGGAGTAGTTGCTGCGTAGAATAAACATTCCTGTTGATTTCCAGTATCGCAAACGGATCTCGGAGGGCTTGTGCACCGGGGACGGCTTTCCAGTAGGTCTCAAAATGGTCACCGGATTTAAAAACACCTATAATGCTGTCTTCGCCAAAAATTTTACCCTCGAACATAAAGGCATGACTGCCGTCGAAGGCGGATAGGTAGAACTTGTCTTGCTGCACACAACCCTCCAGAAAACGGTAATCCCCCGTTTCAGTTGTGAAGGTGGCGCTGAGTTCATTACCTTCCTGCTCAAATTGACCAACGCCCGGCCATTTGTTGTCAGAGTCTATGCCGAATTCTACGGCCCACTCGCCGGATATATCAGCAGATGGTTTTTTCTGTAAACGGGTGAACCTGTAATTATCTCCCTGCTTGGCGACAAAGGGTATTTCGTAAGACCCTCTGGAGGAGTCAATGAACACACCCTCCATGGCCCGATCCTCAACTATGGCTTTAATAAGACTCCTGTATTCCGGAAAGTGGATTTCAATGGTATCCTTGGCAGTAGCCAAACTGCGTCCAAATCTTATTCTGCTCGGCTGAATACGCTCCTTTCCATTGATGATTTCAATGAAAAAAGAATCAGGGGCAGGATAAATGACCTCAAATAAAAAGGGCAACTCATCGCTATTGATTTCATTGATCTGCAAACTTCGTATTTCACTGAGTGATTTCTCGTCCAGGGGTTTTTTTATCCCACTTAAAGCCGGGTCGTCTAAAAGCAAAACACCTCTCCACATACCCGGTGGCATCTGGGAATACTTGTTGGGGAATTCAAGACATGAAGACAGCGTGAATAAACTGCCCAGCATCAGCAGCTTAACGGCTGCGTTCACCCACGAAGTGATCGTCCTTGTATTTGAAGAAAACATTGAAGGTTGTAAGCGATCCATAAATACGTGTTAAGTATTGTTGCAAATTAACCTTTTCCTCGTCAGAAAGTTTTTTGTTACTGTTGATGCGTTGTTCCATCACGCGTAATCTGTCTCTGACCATGACAATTTTATGAAAGAAATTTTGAATGGGAATTTCTTTGGACTTTAGTCCTTCTTCACCCGGTTTTAAGATCATGAGGCCGCCTTCCCATTTATTATCCATTTCGATGACCTGGCTGATATCTGAGAATTGCTCCAATATCCGCACCAGGCTTTTCTCAGCCTCGGAATAGCTGATGTTTTCCTCGGGTTCTATGCGCTCAATAATCTCGAATTTCTCATAATCCCGGCCCACCGTCTTGATGCCATGCTGGATAAAGCTAATGTGATAAGCTACTTTGGCTAGTTTGATGACTACACCTGGACCAAATGCGGGATGCTTGACCCTACTTCCAATACCTAATGTTTCCATTTTTTTTATTTGTCTAAACTCCAAAAGTAGTACCAAATAATAGAAAATATGGAATATTTTAAGCAGGATCGGCGTAAAAGGAGTCGTAAAAATGTTCCATTACAATAGAGTGGGGAAGGGTAAGCACAGCTATTAGAATGAAGAGTAGTAATACTTGGGGCTGTTCAGTCCATTGAAAATAGAAAAGCGCAAATAGCAGGGCCATACCCGCAAAACTGAAAAGAGTGAAGGGCAGCAGGAGTTTGACGAAGCTGGACCATTTTGTTATTGATTGTCGGGATTTGATGAATTCATATTCTTCACGCATGACCGGCCAGGAGTGCAAGAGTGCGAAGTAGAGCGCAAAGGCTGGCAGTAGTGGAAATAGATAGAAAACCAGGTGAATACCAATAAATTGCAGAGTTTCATTGACCAGTAGCTTGAAGTCTTGTTTGCGAATAGCAAAGAGGTAAATCATACATAGGAAGACCAGGATCCCCAAACCTAAACTAAGGTAGCCAAATAAGGAATCGGTCATCATTTCAGCAGAACCCTGCAAACTGGGTATCCACTCAAAATATCGTTGAATTTCTTCGGGATGATGGTAAAGGAGTGCTCCCAGGATGGACAATCCCCAGCTGAGAAAAAGTGTTCGTTTGAAAATGATGGGAGCACTATGATTGGAAAATTGAGACTGGCCAAAATGGTAAGCGCTCAAAAGAATGAAACTCCATAAACCTATCACCGGGGAGGCCATCCAAAGAACGGCATAGGCCATCATGCTTCCGAGGTAAAATATGTAGAAGGATCTTTGACTTCGACCAGTCGTGTTTGCGTAGAGCAAGTGATCTATGGCTCCATGAGGAATGCCCACAATCAAGATGAGCAGAAGGGCCAGGATATTCATGACGGTGTGGGAGGTGTCCCACTGAGAGAGGATAAAGAACAATGCGGCAACCAGAATAAAGGGAAGGTTTCGGTTAAAAATATCTGATCTCATAGGGGAATGTATAAATAAAAAAGAAGGCGAACCATTGGCTCGCCTTCTAGTAACATTATTATTTCAATTATTATGCTGCTTGAGCCTCGGCATTTTTCATATCTCCGGTTGCAATGGAATATACAACCAATCCGAAACCAATTTTGTTAATGGCATCTGCAATGTTATAAAACAAATCGACACTTGATGGTTGCCAGCCTAGAGCTACGTTTAACCAACCACCTGGCATACACATGTAACCAATGGGGTAGATAGCCCATCCCACAAGTACAAACCAAGCAAGCGTTCTTACTCCTTTATGCACCAACGGATTATTTGAGGACTTGGCCAAATTGGCGACCTCGCCAAACCAGGCTGTATACAAAATGTACACATAACCTAAAGTGGAAAGAACACCCCAAATTACAGAATGTGTTGTGTCACCGCCTGGAGGATTAAATGCCTCTCCGATGTAACCCGTTACCAACATCCATACAGATGCAAAAATGAGCTTCCAAAGAAGTCCCAATTTAGCTCCTGCCGCCTTGGTCAATAAGTAGAATTCAACACACATCAATGGTACTGTGAGTGTCCAGTCAATGTAACGCAATGCTGTCGGATTCTCTCCTGTTGTCATATAGTAGTCGCGCATGTAATAGTAATGTACAGCTGCAATACCGGTAATCAAACCAGAAACAAGTAAAGAGAGCTTCCACTTGCCAGCCACTCTTCCTCTTTCAAACAGAAAGAATACGGATGCGGCAAACATGGCCATATACCCAGTGAAGAATGTAAACGCTACAGGATCATCCTTTGGGATGGCAACAACGTCAAAAAGAGTCATAATAGTAGTTTTTAGTGAACGAAATTATAAATCACAAGATGAAAACGTGGCATTATTTGTTTTGTTTACTCAAAACTAAAAAATGTTAAACAAATTTTAACAAAATATGAGGGCTTTCTTTAATTCAATAAAAATAACCTGCGATTATAATCTGATAACGAGTAATTTACGTTCCTGGTTATGTGGATTGGTTTTTGTTAAAAAAAACTAATTTTTGATAACATATCCACTCTTGACAGGACGGACATCAAGTCCATTGTAGATGTTTTTTAAACTTGCAGAATATTGTTTGGCTCGTCTTCTCTTCTCAAAAAGCCCTAAAGCATACCTGTCAAGATGTGTTCTGTATACCTGGCCATGATTTTTCAATAGAAGTTTTTCCGTTATTTTCTTGGAGGAATTAATAGGGGGCAGTAGCACCGTGAAACCATGATCAGTCGACTTGAATTCTATGATACGCTGCTGATCTGTAGTAGCTTCAATCGTTGTCTCTGGATCATCATCAATAGGCTGTTGATTCATGGTATCGACAGGCTGTTGAGCTGGATTTGTCCTCGTAGGGTCATTTTTTGTGGATTGGTTTTTCCGCTGTTCTCTTTCTTTTTGTCTGAGGAGATCCTTTTTGATCTCTTCCGGTAATTCATCAAAACTGGACACCTGAACCTGTTCTGTTCCTTCCTCGATAATTTGCTTTATGGTTTGGTCACTTTTTTCCCTTCTTATAATTTCTGCTAAAGACAACTTGGCATAAGGATCGAAATCAAGTATCCCGGTTACCTTCATTTCAGTTCTTCGATTCTCCTGATGTTCTTTTTCTGTGCAGGGAACTCCATTTGAGCACCCATTTCGCAATTGAGTTTCCCCATATCCGTAGGCAGATAGACGGATGTCCCGTATATCGCCAACATGCTTGAGGTATCCCACCACTGCTCTAGCTCGATCTTGAGATAACTTTCGGTTGTATTCATCCCTTCCCCTGGCGTCTGTATGAGAACCCATTTCCACAACAAGGGCCGGATTGTTTTTCAGTAACCTGATGAGATCGTCAAGGATTGGCTTGGCGTCCTGTCTTATAAAGTACTCATCGTAATCGTAATAAATATTCTTGATTTCGATTCCGCGACCTATTTCGATTGGTTTCATTTCCAGGTTGCTGAGCAATGTGCCAGATTGTAATCCCTCTGTCAAATTATCCAAAACGCCGGGTTTCAATTCACCTGTTCCTTCAAAACAAAGGATACATCCTTCAACATCCACGTAAGCTTCAATCCGTTTATTGTAATACCCCTCTTTTCTGATCAGCATGCTGTAGTGATTGCCGGGTTCCAGGGGGTGACTAAAAGTGTATCCTGCCAATTTAGGGATCACCAATTCCTCTTGGCCAGTCGTATTGTTGAAAATTTCTACACGAGCTCCTGTCAGAGCCTCCACAGGTTCGTCATCACTTCTCTCTGGGGCAAGGGTAGCTTCAAAAATATACCCGGGTTTTCGCCTCATTTCCAGGCTTAAAAACAAGCTTTTTTTCGCATCAAGGGCCTTGGTGTCAAATCGCAACTGAAATGATTGAAATCCGCTCTTATTTCCTTCGAGAAGATAATTGCTTTCTGCAAATAAAGTGTCTTGTATGGCACCTGCATTATTTGAAAATCCTTCTGCAACAACCTCACCCGCTATAATATCTGTGATGCGATACTTGACCTGGTTGAGAAAACCGCGATTGTCTTTCTCATAAAAATACGCCTCAACAGGCACGTCTTGTGCAAATAGGGAAAGAAGACAAACCGAATAGATAAGGGTCAATAAATATGGACGCATATAGATGCTTTTGATGTATAGTTCATGATAAAACTACTTAAATCCACAGGAAAATTACCCTGTGGGTTATGCGCAATTGAATAGTATTGCGTACTTTTTATCCTGATAGTCTCCGCATAAAACTTGTATCATGAAAATAGTATTTTTTGGGTCGGCTTCATTTGCGCTGCCCAGTTTGAACATTCTCCTGGAGAACAATTACGATGTTGTAGCAGTCGTCACGGCACCGGACAAACTTGGAGGTAGAGGCAAAAAGCAGCGCCTGGAGACGGCAGTGAAGAAATTCGCTGTGAAAAAGGGACTGAAAACTTTGCAGCCTAAAAACCTCAAGGCTTCTTCCTTTATAGATGAATTAAAAGCTTTAGAACCGGATCTGCAGGTGGTAGTTGCCTTCAGAATGCTGCCTGAAGTGGTGTGGTCTTTGCCGAGCTCAGGCACCTTCAACCTTCATGCTTCACTCTTGCCTGCATATCGGGGAGCAGCGCCTATTAATTGGGCCATCATGAACGGGGAACGCTATACCGGATGTACCACCTTCTTTATTGACGATAAAATAGATACGGGTAATATTCTCTTTCAAATGAAAGCAACCATCGGTGATGATGAAACGGCAGGTGAATTACACGATCGATTGATGATTCTTGGTTCAGAATTGGTTCTTAAAACTGTAAATGCCATCGAGTCTGAAGATTACGAAACACACAACCAGGATGAAACACTTGTAACCAAGGCTCCCAAACTTTACAGAGACAACTGTCAGATTGATTTTAACCAGGCCGCACATGAAGTATTTAATTTTATTCGTGGTTTGTCCCCTTACCCGGCAGCTTGGACTATTTTTGAAGGCCGCGAAGTGAAAATTCTCGAGGCCAGAAAGATCATGGAATGTAAAACTACAGCAGAACCAGGGTCTTATTTTGCCAATCGTAATGAATTGCTTTATTTCTGTTCTGACGGGGCAATTCAAGTCCTGGAGTTGAAACCCGAAGGTAAGCGCCAGATGCCAGTCCAGGATTTCCTCAACGGATTCAATTTTAATCAATGAAGCTGAATATTATTGATTTACAATTTCTCCAGTCTTCTCAGGTGATTGCAGCCTTTCTGATTCAGGAAGGAACAAGAAATATTCTGGTAGAAACCGGCCCGGCTAGTACACTGAAGACACTGAATGAAGCACTATCTCAATATGGCCTGCAACCGGAAGATATCACAGATGTATTGTTGACACATATTCATTTTGATCATGCCGGGGCGGCCTGGTACTTTGCCTCCAAAGGTGCGCATGTATACGTACACCCCCTTGGATACCCACATTTAAGCCATCCTGAAAAACTACTGGCGAGTGCGAGAAGGATTTATAAGGCTAAGATGGATGAATTGTGGGGAGATATCCATGCCATTCCTGAAGACAAGCTGACGGCTATTGAGGACCGGGAAGAACTGCAGTTGGGAACACTCAAATGGATAGCACATCATACCCCGGGACATGCCAAACACCATATTGCCTGGCAGCTGGGCGATCTTTTGTTTACCGGGGATGTGGCCGGAGTCTCTTTACAGGGTAGGGCAGTGGTGCCCCCCTGTCCTCCACCGGATATTGATTTGGAGGATTGGGATCGCTCTATTCAACGCATCAGGGAACTAGAGCTGCAAAAGCTTCTTCTCACCCATTTCGGCGAAGTAACGGACATTGAGGCGCATTTGTCAAAATTATCAGATGAATTGCAGTATTGGGCTGATTGGATCAGGGAAAACGGAATAGAGAAAAATCCGGAAATAGTCATTCCCGAATTTGTGATGATGACAGAGGAACGTCTGAAAAAACAAGGTTTGGAAAAGTACTGGATAGAGCGATACCATAAAGCAAATCCTCCTGAGATGAGTGTGACGGGATTGCAGCGCTACTGGAGCAAGAAGAAGGTCAAAGAGGATTGATTAATTTTTGCAACAATTCCCGCACCACACGAATGACTGTTCTCAATATTTCAAGGTATTCTCCTCCGCGATCGAGAAGGTAATTCTCATTCAGGTTACCACCTGATGATTCCTTCATGTTGATATAAAAAATTGAGCTTAAACTTAAAAATAGAAGCAATACTATTCCCAGCTTTCTCAACCAGCGATTATTCCTCATACCTTATAAATTTAATGACTTTCCACAGTAAAGGCAAGGATGTCAAAAACTTACTTCATTGAGATCACCATCCTTTAGTTCATAGCAATGTCGTGTGACCGATTTTAAAAGGTCTATACGATGCATGACCAAAAGAACAGAAAATTTTTCCTCTGTCATCAACTGACTCAATTGCTCCATGATATTGTAGAATTGGGCATCATCCAAGCCTGAAAAACTCTCATCCATCAACAGTAGCGAAGGTCGGCTAAGTAAAGCTTTGATAATGGCACAGCGCTGCAATTGTCCCCCGGATAATGCCGCCGGCTTCCTTGACATCAAATCTGAGTCAATACCAAAATGTACTGACCATGATAGCCAATGGCTTTCATCGATGCTACTTGCTCGCGCATACTCTTCTAATTGGTCTTTTACGGTGAATAATGGATGAAATTCCTCTGTAGCATCCTGACCAATCAATACCGCATGTCGTTTGCTTTTTGTCTTAATTTTTCCCCAATGGAGTGCTTCGGAGGAGTCTATGTCCCCGCTTATGATTTTAAGCAAAGTGCTTTTTCCTTCACCGGAAGCCCCATATAAACCGGTGATTGTCTCTGACTGTAAGGTCCAAGACAATTCATGAAATAGATCTGAATTTTGGCCCGGGTAGCGGTAACTCAGGTGGGAAATTTTTAGAGTTGAAGTTTCTTTTTCTATTGGTTGATTGAGCTGTAAGAAATGATCACTTTGAAATTCATCATAGGGCTTGAGCTTACCGTTATTCAATAAAAAAACTTCTTCAGTCAATTGACGAAGCCATGCCGTATCATGAGAAACCACTATAGCTGCAGCATCTTTTTGTTTGATGTAGTTTTTCAATAATTCAGCAAAAAATCTTTTTAAATCTTCATCCAGGTTGGATACCGGTTCATCGGCGAGAACAAGTTTTGGGTTTTTCTCCAGGCTTATCATCCATCCAATGCGCTGGTTTTGTCCTCCGCTGTTCATGTAGGGGAATTTCTCAATAAAATCCTCCCCCGGCTTTAAGCCATAGCGTTCTAATAATTGAATCCAATCGGACCTTGTACGATCAATCGGTAAATCCATGAGTTGGTCGCCAATTTTTCGTATTGGGTTCAGGTGAATGTCGGCATGTTGGAATACAAGGGAAATATCTTGCTTCCTTAAAGTTTTTCTATCCAAATTTCCTTTCTGGATAGGAGCTCCTAATGGATGGTAACCTGCCAGGCATCTCAACAGGGTTGATTTCCCTTCTCCTGAAACACCCGAAATGCCGATAATAGCTCCTCCATGGACCGATAGGTCAACATCTTTGACAAGCACTTGTGAAGGAGAATAGTAACAACTAAAACGACTCAATTGGAGCAACAATGCGTTGTCATTGAGTGTCAAGAGATTAGGCGTTTCTGTTCATGCAATTCAAATCCTCGAAAGCCTCTTTTAGGCGTACTACAAAGGAATTCTCACCAGCTTGCAGCCATTTTCTGGGATCGTAGTATTTTTTGTTGGGTATGTCATCGCCATCAGGATTGCCAATTTGCTTTTGTAAGTAATCCTTGTGCTCTTCGTAGTAAGCTTTGACGCCATTCCAGAAAGCCCATTGCATATCGGTATCAATGTTCATTTTAATAGCGCCATATTCTATGGCCTCACGTATTTCTTCTCTGGAAGAACCGCTTCCCCCGTGAAAGACAAAATTTATGGGCTGGTCGTCTTCTAAATTGAATTTCTCTTTGACGTATTCCTGGGAGTTTTTGAGAATGACAGGCTTTAATTCAACATTTCCGGGCTTGTAAACACCGTGGACATTACCAAAAGCTGCCGCCACAGTAAATCGGTCGCTTATTTTAGACAATCTTTCATAGGCTTCGCTGACTTCTTCTGGTTGTGTGTAAAGGCGGCTGCTGTCAATGTCTGTATTGTCCACTCCGTCTTCCTCTCCTCCTGTTACACCTAATTCGATTTCGAGGGTCATGCCAATTTTGGACATGCGCTCCAGGTAAGCCTCGCAGGTTTTAATATTTTCATCAATGGGCTCCTCAGAGAGGTCGATCATATGTGAGGAGTACAAAGGATAACCGGTTTTCTTATAAAATGCTTCTCCCTGCTGCACTAAGCCCTCAATCCAGGGCAATATTTTACGGGCACAATGGTCTGTATGTAAAATAACAGGTACGTCGTAAGCCTTCGCCATAATATGTACGTGGTTTGCTGCACTGACTCCACCTGAAATTGCGGCTTTTTGACCATCATTGCTCAGGCTTTTGCCTGCAAAAAAGGTGCACCCTCCATTGGATAATTGGACGATGACAGGAGAATTAACCTCCCGGGCTGTTTGCAAAACTGCATTGATACTGTTGGTGCCCACAACATTTACAGCCGGTAATGCAAAATTGGCTTTATTGGCATCATTGAGCAATTCAGTTACTTCATCTCCGTGTAAAACTCCACTTCTGTATTTGGCCATGCTTGCTATTTTTAGACATAGCGAATTTAAAGAAAGTTATTCCCATCACCTTAAAAAGCGGATGAAATAATCGCAGAATCAGACAATTTCCTTTTCTGTGAGGTAGCGTTCGGCATCGAGGGCTGCCATACAACCTGTTCCTGCAGCCGTAACAGCTTGACGGTATACCTTGTCTTTGGCGTCTCCACTCACAAATACGCCTGGAATTTTGGTCTTGGCCGTATCAGGAATACCGGTAATGTAACCTACCTCGTCCATGTCCAACCATTCCTTGAAAATGTCTGTATTCGGTTTGTGACCGATGGCAACGAAAAAACCTTTGGCGGCGATTTCTGACTCCTTCTGCGTTTGGTTATTGATCACACGAACTCCTGTTACTTCGTCGTCGCCCAGAATTTCAAGGGCTTCTGTATTCCAATGGATGTCAATATTGGGCGTTTTGATTACCCGATCCTGCATGATTTTGGAAGCGCGCATTTCATCCCGACGTACAAGCATGTGCACTTTGGGGCTGAGCTTGGCCAGGTAACTCGCTTCCTCACAAGCGGTATCTCCACCGCCGACGATAACAGTCTCTTGACCCTTGAAGAAAAACCCATCGCAAACGGCACAGGCGCTGACACCTTTATTTTTGAATTTCTCCTCGCTTGGAAGTCCCAGCCATTTGGCGCTGGCTCCGGTGGAGATGATGATCGTATGAGCTTTTACTTCATTGCCGGATTCAGTCCAGATTTTGTGCACAGGACCGGTGAAATCCACTTTGACAATTTTTTCGAGAATGACCTCAGTTCCAAATCGCTCTGCCTGCTTTCGAAAATCTTCCATCATCTGAGGCCCCATAACGCCTTCCGGGTAACCTGGGTAGTTCTCTACATCTGTGGTAATCATCAACTGTCCGCCAGGCTCTTCACCCGTGTAT
>DATFJT010000273.1:0-3894 GCA_035269065.1 Saprospiraceae bacterium
TCCTATTATTAAAAATGACCCTCAGGGCAGCTTTGAATACCGAGTGGTGCCCAATGATGCAGATGCCTCCGTTTTGATGGCTCGTCTTCTTTTTGATATTGATGGACAATCGGGCATCATGCCATTAGAATCGCTGGATTCAGATTGGGAAGAAAATAAAGAAAAATACATACAGGACATCAGGACATGGATCAACGAAGGTGCTCCGGATGTTCTGGGTAATACCTACAGCCCTGTGGATAATAAGCCGAGAGTTCTCGGGGTGGTGGGCCGGGTCAACGGACAGGATTTACCAAGAGGAGATGCCAATAATGGTCCGCTTCTCGTTCCCCAGGGAGATTCTCTTCTGACCTTATATTTTGCCGTACAAGATGATCAAACGGCACTGGGTAGCTTGGCTTCTACAAGAATTCAGGTCGCACGGGGGCCAGTGAATTTTAATCTGAACCACTCACAAGGCCTGGATTTAATGGGGCAGACATTTACAGCTCCCGGTTTTACCGGTGACCCCGTGACATACACTTTTCAAACACAACTGGACTTTACCGTAGATACACTTTTTAATACCCATCAATTGTATTTCCAGGTTTTGGCAGATGACGGTGTCAATGGAGCTGTTGGAATTCCGGCTGAAAATAGTGCCCGGTATCTCAAAAGGTATTTTTCATTTATCAGAAATTAGAAGATTATGAGTAGATACCTCTTCTTGCTGTTCCTTCTTAGTTTTTGCAATGCCTGTACGACAGTAAGCGACGAACCTGCCTATGATTTTACCCCCAGAATTGAATTATTGGGACTCACACCAGATACAGTGAGGGAATTCCGGGACAGTGTTTTTTTTAAGGTGTACTATGAAGATGGCGATGGAGATCTTGGTTTTTCAAATTTTGACAGCAATTCAGTGTACATCCGTGATTTGCGTTTTACCCGTTTCGACGAATTTTATTTAGGACCGATTACACCCGAAGGCATAAATGAATCGATCAGTGGCGAGATTGACTTTGTGCTTCCCGGTTTGTTTGTATTGGGTAATGCTGACCAGGAGCGGACCAGTTTTGAACTGATGATTAAAGATAGAGCGGGTAATTTCAGTAATTTGGTATCTACGGCTGAGGTGCTGATCGTTAAAAATTAAAATAGCAGATGAATGATTAAGTGGACCTGGCTTTACTTTACGACAATACTTGTCTTGCTACTTTTCTCCGATGCGCACGGTCAGACCACTTATTTCATGAGTAACCAAACCATTCGTGATTGTGAAGGTATACTGCGCGACAGTGAAGAAAATGAAGACTTTCCTGGCTATTATGATCATAATGAGAATTATGTCACGACAATCTGTGTGGATAACGCGGCTGAAATAACTTTAACATTTACAGAATTCCATATTGAAGAGGATTTTGATTTTATGTACATATATGATGGTCCTGACCTATCGGGAAATCTTTTGGCGACCTACACAGGTTTTGGAATTCCTCCTTCGATTACGATAAGTGGCTCAGATTGTGTCACCATCCATTTTACGAGTGATGACAATATTGCACAATTTGGTTGGACCTTGCGATGGGAGGTAGAAACCGAAGAGCCGGAACCCATTGATATTTCACCGGTGGCTGACTATTCATGTGAAGAACCTACTTTTTTGCTCCAACTTTCCGCCCCGGTTCTTTGCGATTCCTTAAACCCATCCAATTTATTTTTGGTAGGGCCTGGTAATGCTTCCGTTCAATCTGTGCGTCCGATCAACTGCGTAGATGGAGTCACAGATCAGTTTGAGATCACCTTTGCCCCAGTAATTTCTATAAGTAGTAATTATCAGATAAGGTTGATTGCTTACTTTAGGGATGCTTGTGATGAGGTACATGAACTGATATCTTCCTTTGACTTCCTGGTTAATGATTGTCCGATCAACATTAATTTTGTGGCTGACCCGGCTTGTCCGGGATCGTGTATTGACATCACTGCTGAAGTTACGGGTGGAGATGGGAATTACAGCTATTTTTGGACACCTGCAGGAGGCAATAGCAATACCATCAATGTTTGTCCTCAAGATGGGGATGTCATTTCATTGCGGGTTGTAGATGGCCTTGGCCAGAGTGCAGTGGCTCAGTATACCCCTGAAATTTTTCCTGCCCCTGTATTATTAAATATTCCTTCTGATACCATTTGCAGACTGAGAAGTCAGTTCAACTTACAAGCAGATCCCCCCGGTGGAACCTGGACAGCCAATGGTGTACATCCGAACAACAGCGGTAACGGTCTTTACCAGGCCTGGAGAAACAGTGATAACCCCATTACCATAGACCAAATAAGCTATACAGATACCAATGGCTGCACAGTAGATACGCAAATGGTCGTATTGTTTATTAGCGTGGGCAATAATGATGCTGAATGCCTTGATGCTCCGCCTTTTCAGGTTTCCGGAGGTTCGCCTGGAGGTGGTGTATGGTCAGGAAACGGCATTGATGCCAGTGGAGTCTTTACACCGGATCAGACTGGTCAATTTTATGTTCAGTACGAGGCCCCTAACGGCTGTATTTGGGGGAAAAATGTTTTCGTCAGCGATGGAATTACCTTGCAGGGACCCGATACAGTCTGTAATACGCAGGGAAATTTCCGAATAACAATTGATCCACCAGGTGGTCTTTGGGACAACAATCCTGCGATAAACAGGAATGGAGACCGGGTGGATATCAACAGGTCCCAACTGGGTTCCAATCAACTGATTTATCGAACGGAAGGAGGAGGATGTGTAGATACCTTCAATTATTTTGTCAAGCGGATTACTCTTGATAACGACAACAGAACATACTGCCCGGACGTGCTGGGAAATTCGCTGACCATTCCTTTTGTGCCCAATATACCCGGTGGGCAATGGCAAGGAGGAGGTATTATGGATCCGGTAGCAGGGACGATTGACGTCAGCAATGCTTCTGCAGGCGACACTTACAATCTGCGCTATGTCGCGGACGGTTGCTTTGTGGATGCGACGATCAATATGGTTGTTCCAAATATTGACCTGGTTGCCGAGGATACCTATTGCAAAAGTGATGCGCCTATCCTGCTCGAGGATTTAGTGGATTATTCCCCTGATTATGCAGGACTTTCCGGTTTATCTGTGCTGGATGATGGCAATGGGAACCTAACCTGGGATCCCTCTTTGAGCACAGGAGATTCTAGTTTCGTGCGCGTGAGTGCTCACGGTTGCGCAGACAGCGTGGCTTTGTACTTCCATCCAACATCAGAGATTATACAGGATCGCATCTGTCAATTGGACCCTCCCGAATACCTGGAAATTAACCCATCTTTCGCAAGCGCTACCGGTCCGGGTGTCGTATTCCCTGATTTGGCTCTCTTTGATCCTTCTGAGCTTGACACTGGATGGGTTTTCATCGAATTGCAGTCGGAAGAAGGATGCATTAACCTGGATAGTATATATATCACAGGTAAGGTGGAGCCGTCTATCGAAAGCTTTCAGTCTTACTACTGCTACCGAGATACTCTTATAACTCCTACGGTGGATCCGCCGGGTGGACGCATTTGGCTTAATGATCAACCCGCCCAGGATTTTAACCCAACCCTCTTAGATCAGGGCGGTCATGTGCTCCGATACGAATACGGTGATGGTAATTGTGAGTCTTCTGTAAGTGCATCCTTTTTTATTTTGCCACCTCTTGAGTTAGAAGCCATAGCTTCTGTAGATACTTTGTGCCCTGGAGAATTGGTGCGCCTTTCTGCCCAACCTTCAGGGGGCGACCCCAGTGCTAATTTCAATATTACTTGGGGCGGTCAACTTGGATTTGGACAGGTGCATTATACCTCTCCTACAGGTCCCCAATTGTATACGGTTACCGTTGATGATGGTTGCTCGGATCCTGCAATGGATTCTGTATT
>DATFJT010000274.1:0-3853 GCA_035269065.1 Saprospiraceae bacterium
TAGAATTCAGTAAACAGTATAAGGGAGTTGCTATAGGTAATGGTTTACCGTTTGTCCTGCTTCTCTATGTGCCCATTATTGGATTCATGCTAGCTCCGCCTCTTTCTACAATTGCAGTTACTCTGGAAACATTGAAAAAAATCAAGTCTCCAGACAACGGTTTACTCCCCGATCGTTAAGCCTTTCCCTGCGATATCAGATTGTTCTTTAATTGATTCCATCTTTTTCTAAAATCCTTCACTTGTGTCCGTCCTATCTTCAAAAAGCGTTGCGTGTGGAGGTAGGTCTTCCACGTATCGTAGTACTTTGCTGCCAACAATCCCCAAAAAGGCTTGAACAGAAACAATAACAAAAGCGGAAAGGACCGTAAATAAAGTGCAAGAAAGACCAATGTCGGCCACAAAAACAGATTGAAAAACAGGATCAGACCGGCTCTTACAGGATTTATGAATTCAAGTTGTCTGACTTTTGCCTTCACTATCATCTGTGAGAGCCAAAAACTAATGGCATTAGTCAGAAATCCCAGTAGAAAGAGTGGGAATCCGAAAATAAGCGTCATTAAGGATTTTGTGGTATTGTCCTGAAAGAGATCCACATGCCTCCAATCAACTTTGTATGACTTCAACTGAGATTTCAACTCCGCAATTTCTTCCCCAATCGCCTGCCGCAGAGGATGCCCCTGGAAACCCTCAGCCAAAGCTTGCGTTTCTTCGAACCATGTCGAATCGGAAATGGAATGAGGAAACCAATTTCTCAGGTAAGGAATGCGATTGGTGCTGAGCATAAATTCAGCATCTTCATCATCAGCAGGGTCTTCTACAAAGAACATGACCTTTCTCAAACTTATCTCAATTTGGCGGTTGAGTGCGTCATATCCTTTCTGAGGATGCTCCTTGTATCTTTCCATGAAGTCTTTCATAGCAAAAGGCTCCCCGACCCTCACTTGAACATCTGTGCGCCAGTGATCAGCTCGACTAAAATTCACGCCCACCGGCGTAATCAGCCCATCCTCCCTGTTTTTTTCATCTACAAAGCCGAGGGCAAGCCTTGCTGTTCCTTTTTTTAACGGTCCGAGACGCTTGTGCTGACGTGTCTTTCCTTCGGCCATGATGAGAATAGTCTGGTTCGAATCCAGGGCATCGAAGCAATACTGAAATATTTCATGGTTCTTTTTAATGTTTGCCACCCCTCCCTCTATGCGATGAATAGGAATCAGGTGTACGCCAAACATCAAATTGCGATAAAACCGATTCTTAAAAAAATCACCCCTCACCATAAAATATAGCGGCCTTTCCAGGAAACATGCCAGGATACAGGGTTCTAGAAAAGCCGTTGGATGATTGCTTGACAATATCACCGGCTCCTCCCTGGGAAACCGATCCGCATCTACAATGTTTATTTTGCGCAACAAAGTGCGAAAAGTTATATTGCTGATCGGACGTATTAACTCGTACAACATAAATAGTGCTTGTGTCGGTTGAGAACAAAAAACTTGCTGTTTGCATAGGTGGACCGACCGGTGTCGGCAAGACCAAATTGTCCGTATTCCTTGCACAAAAATATAATATTCCGATTCTTTCAGCGGACAGCCGCCAGATTTATAAAGAATTAAATATTGGTTCGGGAAAACCTTCCATATCAGAGATGCAGGGTGTGCCTCATTATTTTATTTCTTCAAGCAGTGTTTACAAACCTATCAGCACCGGGAAATTCGAGACACAAGCCATCGCCTGGTTGGATTCTTATTTTAAAGACAATCAACTCATCATTATATGCGGTGGTACCGGTCTGTACCACAGGGCCATTTGTCGGGGATTAGACAAATTCCCAAAGGTAATACCGGGTGTGCGGGAGCAACTTCAAAAAGAGTTGGAAAAAAAGGGGCTGCAATTCTTATTGGCCGAACTACAGGAGCAAGACCCTGAGTATTATGCCGAAGTTGACCGCCAAAATCCCAGACGCATCACTCGCGCACTTGAAGTGATTAGAAGCAGCCATCAAAAATTCAGTGCATTCAGAAAGCAAAAACCAAAAAAACGCTCCTTTGAATGCCTTCAAATTTTTCTCAGTGATGAGCGGAAAGCCCTGTATGACAGAATCAATTCACGAGTGGATCAAATGCTGGAAGACGGACTGGAAGAAGAAGCCCGGGTTCTGTCAGCTTATAGAGACTTGCCCTCTTTGCGTACGGTCGGCTACCAGGAATTTTTTGACTACTTCGATGGAACTATTGATTATGAAGAGGCTGTTCGTTTGATTAAGCGCAACTCCCGCAGATATGCCAAACGGCAATTGACATGGTACCGCAACCAGGGGTGGCTGGAATTTGATTTCAATGACTGGAAGTTTATTGAGGAATGGCTGGAAGATCAATTAAAAAAACGTGGAATAAATATCAAAAGCGGGCAGAACGGTTAAGGTCTCCCTCCTGCAATCGCTCAAATCGAATCTGCAAGGTACCCGTGGGATCGGGATTTCCACTATTAATTTCTATGTATTCAACGGGAGTGTAACGCATACAATCCATCCAATTTGCATTTTCGCAAGCCTGGAGAGCTTCAGGGTCGTATAGCTGAATGTAAGTTCGGCCGCTCCAACGGTCTTCTAGCCTACGCACAAATCGCGCAATACCAATGAGATCAGAAAGATTTACTTCGAAGTTATTGTCTGTGTCTGCTGCTAAAAATTCATACAAATTATTGAAGAGTTGATCTTGCCTGAAAATCACCTCCATTCTCAGAAGATCGAGCGAACTCACCCCTTCACGCCAATCGGGATTGTAGATCCTGGCTGATAAATAATATCGTCCTGAGTTTTCCTCGATTTCAAATACAGACTCAAAAGAAGTCGGTGATGAAGGATCGTATTCAGTAGAATCTAAAAGAAAAAACTGCCCGTCGTACAAATAAACAACCGCACGCTCTGAATCTTTAGAATCCAGGCTCACCTGCAGGTCCAAACCGATGTCCTCAGAACTATATTGCAGTTCAAAACCTTGTTTTTCACCTGATTCATTTGCCTCAAAGGCGAGGAACATCTCATGTCCACTGGCCAGCATTTCTGCGTTGTTTGCTGTGCTTCCCGTCCACACATCCAACAATGGCTTTGACGCATCAGCCCCATCGTATAAAAAGAGACTGTCTCCCGGACCCAAATCCATTTCTTGTACCTGGACGAGCACCTGTTTCTTATCGTCTGGGAGTTGTATGAGAAAAGAGCAATTGGTGCCGGGCAGGTATACATCCGTCTGACTGCCATCCGTAATTGTACCACTGCTTTGGTTAAAGGTGCTGGTCGTTAAGCAATAACTGTCAGGTGCATCAAGACCAGTAAGGGCCATTCTGTCTGGCGAACCCGGTGACAACACTCTGAAGAGCCCCTGTCCATCAGATTGCACATCTATCCAGGATCTGCTCAACTTTCCAAAGTAACTGATACCATTGCTGCAATTAATGACACCGCCGTGGAGCTGGCCGACGATTAGTCCCTGTGCATCAAGGGCAGGAGCCCCAGAAGATCCCACCTCAAACATACCCGAGGTATGTGGCGCTTCCCAGTGGTAATTGGCAGGAGTAGTCACATTGTTGGTCCAATTGATAACTCGCGGAAAAGACCGAATGCTCAGTTCATCGTCGAATCTGGTTACTTTTTTGATATCACCTTTTGGATGATGAGGCATAGTTAAAATTGTAGCGGCTTGCTCCGACCTATTCCACCCATTCCAGCGTGACCGGTAGCTGTAAGGCACAGAAGCCTGCATTTCCAAGAGCATAAAATCTGAAGACTGTCTTCCCGCTCGATAGGTGCATCCTGTCATGGCATCTTGCAGGGGCTCATCCAGGCCACCAGAACA
>DATFJT010000275.1:0-6495 GCA_035269065.1 Saprospiraceae bacterium
AGATACCATGTCCACAGTGCTGACTACCTGCAATCCGGCTGAAGCTGGAATGGACACACTGCAATTATTGAATCAATTTGGATGTGACAGTATTGTCTTTCGCCAAATCGACTTATTGAGGCGGGATACACTGCAAGAAGAGTTCTTTGTCTGTGAAGCCTCCGATGTGGGCACGGACACTTTAGTATTCACGAAACAAGTAGGTTGCGATAGTATTCGGATATTACAATTTCGTTATGTAGGAGTGGATACAAACTTACTGGAAGGAGAAATATGCGAAGGGGAGCAGTTGGAATTTGAGGGATTGACTCTAGAGCAAGCCGGTCGTTATTGTGTCGATCTGACCAGTATTTATGGTTGTGACTCGGTGCGATGCCTGGACCTTGAAGTGCAACCGACTTATCAAAACCTGGACACAGACACAATTTGCCAGGGGGCCTTTTCGATTTATAGGGGCGACACCCTGAGGGATTCAGGTTTTTACGAATACAATTTCTCAAGTACCCGCGGCTGTGACAGTACGATTATCTTTCAATTGGTAGTCACCAACCCACCTCCATTTTCTCAAATAGGCCCTGAGCCGTATTGCGAGGGCGAGCAGGCCATCGTTCGCTTCCAGTCCGTGGATAGTTTCAATTTGCAATGGTTGGACGAGCCCTTGGCAGAACTGGAGCGCAATTTTGATGCCCCCGGGGTATATCGGTATCGAATTCGTTTTGCGGAGAGTTGCTTTTTGCAGGACTCGGTGATTATACCGGAGCCCATCATTCTTTCCTTCGAACTCGATAGCATTTCTGACTACAACGGATTCAATGTTTCCTGTCCCGAAAATAGTGATGGTTTTATTTCCCTCAATGGTGGGGGTGGCCTCAATCCGGTTCAATACGAATGGTCCGCCGGCAATACCGGGCTCTCGGCAAACAACTTGCAAGCGGGTTTGTATTTCATTACCATGACCGACAATGCTGGTTGTCGTGATTCCCTGGAGGTAGAACTGACCGCGCCACCTCCCATCAACTATCAATTGGAGACGCAGCAAATCAATTGTCAGAATGAACAGGGAGCTATTGCCTTTTCTGCTTTGTCAGGGGGAATTCCTCCATTTGATATAAACCTCAATAGTCAGGCATCTGATACCGCTTCCTGGTCCGCGCTTTCAGCCGGAACTTATTTGTTAGAATTGGAAGATGCCAATGGCTGCAGCATCATGGAGGAGGTGATGATCGAAGATCAGACTGACAGTCTTTTTCTCCGTATCATTGGACCGGACACAGTTCGCCTGGGCGACCAGCTGCGACTGACTTACGTCTCGGATGATCCGATGACATCCTGGGAATGGTCCGCTCCGGAGCAGGAGGATTGTCTGAATTGCCAGTTTTACGAATTTCAACCGACATTCTCACAAATGATCACCCTGGAGGGGCTCAATCAACAGGGGTGCACGGCCCGAGTCAATCAATCCATTGCCGTACAATTGATATACGAGGTCTATATTCCCAATGCGTTCAGCCCCAATGGCGATGCCAATAATGATTTTCATGTGGTTTACGGTAATGCCTCCGTCGATCGCATTCTGAATTATCAGGTGTTCTCAAGGTGGGGTAGTAAGGTTTTTGAGAATGAAAACCTTCTGCCGGGCATAAGTGATGGTTTTTGGGACGGGACCTTCAATGGAAAAATAATGAATCCGGGTGTTTTTGTTTATGTGGCCGAGGTCAGATTCATCGATGGAAACGTCAAAGTATTTTCAGGAGATGTCACCCTGTTTCGCTGATTCCCCTTCGCCTGAGTACCTCTTCGTAGAGTCTGTAATCTCTGGGATTGACCTGTCTGAGAAGGGATTTCTCCTCCGGGCTTAAGTCTGTTTTTTCCTTTTGACTTACGTTTTGTTTGACTGGATGCGGCACAAAAGTCCAGCTAAATTCTTCAGCCAATAATTGCATGTCAAGCGCATATCGATGGGTCAAACCGATAAAGCTGAATTCATCGAGTCTAAAACCCTCAAGGCTTGCGGCCATTTGATCTCTGGCTTCCGGTCTGTATAGGTACTCGCCAAAATTGCGCTTGAGTTTTTGCAGTAAATCCGGATTTTTTTTGGGGTCTACTTTTTCTTTGAGAATGGCAGAGAGGTAATTATAACTAGACAATACTCTTTCACCAGGCTCCCGTATCCAGGTTATGCACTGAATGTCCTTTGGTAATTCAAAATAATGCTCCAGTTGATCTTTTTTAATGTGTCCGTGCAGTACCTCCGCCTCCTGCAAAGTTTTTGTATTGAAGACATATTCCCGATTGACTGCCAACTGATCGTGCTGATGGGTATCGACGCGCACTACCTTTTTCTCGCCATAAATTTTTTTCAAATCTTCGTAAAAGCTGGTACCTGCCGTTTTCTCAACATGGATGGAAACAATACGCACGTTTGGCAGGGATAAGGGCCACTGATGATCTTCTTCTGATTTCTTTTCGGACAGTATTCGATCGAGCCAGGTCATTCTTTCAGGACGGGTATTTGATCGGATAATACGGCTTTTGCTAAGTTTTTTCCCGGTTTTTGGAGAATATTTCTGATTTGAATACCATAGTTGGCGGCATTCTCATACAACTCCTCCCTGAAATAATGGGCAATACTCCCCACGAGGTGCAAGGGTGTTTTCTGGTAGTTTTCGTAATTGATGATGTGATTTTTGAAAAAGGCATGAAAGCTTTCGTCTATTATCGCTCGTATGGCAGGAGCACTTCTGTGTTCATGAATGAAAGGCATAAAAGAGGCCAGATAGGTATTGGCGGGGGCCGGGGAGTGGTACACTGCGTCCATGAGGTCTTTCACAGTCAATTTGTAAGTCGTTTCCAATTCTTCCGCGAGGCTTTCCGGCAATTGTTTATACACCCATGCCCGCAGGAGCCGTTTACCCATGTGGTTGCCACTGCCTTCGTCTCCGAGAATCCAGGCCAGGGAAGGCGTGGCCTGAGAAATATCCTGACCATCAAAAAAGCAGGTATTGGAACCCGTGCCCAATATGCCACAAATACATGGTTCGCCGTCGTAAAGGGCGTAGGCCGCCGCCTCAAGGTCATGACCTACAAATATTTTTTTAGCCTCGTGGAAATACTGTTGAATGCCTTCTCTGACGATGGCTCTGTGCTCAGGATAGGCACAACCGGGACCAAAAAAATATACTTCTGACACTTTTTCACAAAGCCCATTCAAATCAGAGTCACTGAGTAATTCTGTTATTTTTGAACTGCTAAGAAAAAAAGGATTGATCCCCTTGGTGAGAATGGCTTCTGATTTCCCTTCCAGAAACCATTCCGTTTTTGTACTTCCGGATTCTGCTACCAGTATCATACGGATTATTTAAACTAAATATAGCGGTAAGTATTTAGAAATTGAAACTGGCCTTTAAGGTGCCCATTTTACAATTCAAAATTACTGGGAGTTTCAGGTCCTTTGATTTAAATCTCAAATACAGAAATAAAAGGTATTCTTCCTCAAATGGGCACAAGTTATCTCATTACAAGCGGTTTGCTGTGATCATGCCCATTTACGGTCAGTCTACAAACAAAATAATTGATACCACTTTTTTGGGTCGGCTGCCAGTAATGTCTGTGCTCTCCTTTGGCTTTTTGACCACTGTAGAGCTCGGCCACTGGCTGTCCCAGCATATTGTAAATGCTCAGTTTGATCTTGCTGGAGGCTGGCAGGCTGTATTCTACTACAAATTGTCCACTCGAGTCCTGCCAGGTCTTATAGCTGAAGCTGAATGGCTCTATTTCAGTAGAAGAGACGCCTAAACAGGTCAAGTCTAATTCGTCAATGCGGTCAAAAGTGCCACCCAGCACATCATCAATCAATTGAGGGTCGAGGCAGAGCCAATTTTCCATCACACTGGCATAGGTCTGCCTGAAATCAGTATCAAATTTGAGGTTGCCCACCCTGTCGCGGTCCTGTAGATCAGGCAATCCGCCAAGCGCACCGTTTCCATTCAGTCCTTCTCCGAAGAACATCATTGGAGCTGCCGCACCGTGGTCCGTGCCAAGCAGCCCATTTTCCTCGATGCGTCTTCCAAATTCAGATAGTGTCATCGAAAGTACTTGCTTGTCGAATCCTCCTGCGGCCAGGTCATCGTAAAAGGCTTTGACAGACTCAGCGAGGTTTTGCAATAAGTCGGCGTGCGCACCCTGCCTGTTATTAGGCCCTTGTATTTGTTGAGAATGTGTATCAAAAGATCCCAGGGACACCATGTACACCCTCGTGCCCAGACCACCTTTAATCAATCGGGCCACCAGTCTCAATTGATCACCGAGACGGTTGGGGTAGGCCACGCTGTTTTCTGAGCTTGTAAATGCTTCGTTGACAGGATCTGCATAGAAATAAATGGTATTGGCGATAGAGCGTACAAAGGAAAGTTGTTCCCCGTAAAAGCAGTCCGGCACATTTACCGGATCGTAAATAGTTCCTGTCTCAGCTACGTTTTGCAGGGCAGTCGCATTGGCAAAGGTGAACCCCATATTGAGATTCTCCGTGTTGTTAAAAAGCAAACTGCCGCTATTACCTATTTCTATGGCTGGAGGACAAGCAGGTGGATTGGCCAGGTAGTCGGGGTATTCATTCTCAAACAAACGACCCAGCCAGCCTGATGTCTCCATGACATTGCTGTCGCTTGAAGAATCCCAAATGTCTGTCGATCTGAAGTGAGAAAGGTTTTGATCAGGATAGCCCACATTGTTCAGGACCTTCATTTTGCCGTCGTTCCACATTTCCTGTAGAGGACTGAGCGCATTATTGAGGCCTAATTCATCGGTGATCTCGAAGTACTCATTTTGTCTCAAAGCAAGATTGGGGCGCTCATTGCGGTAGGTACTGGAGTCAAAAATCGGAATGACTGTATTGAGGCCATCATTTCCACCTGCTAAGCGGATCATCACCAGGATGCGATCTGTTTCGGAACAATTAAGTGCATACGAGAGGGGGTTGGCCATGAGAGAGCGCAAGGGTAAACCGCCGAGTACCATACTCGCACCGCCGGCGAGCCCCATGTTTCTCAAAAATGTTCTGCGAGACCAGTTTTTATGGTCTTTTTCGTGGTGAATCCCGTCCTCTTTACGGGCGCCCAGTCTTTTATCTTGATCTTCTTTCATTTCTTAAGGTTTTGAGGCTTGATTAAAACAATTGGAATTCAGGTAAATGCGACACATGCTGGATGAGTAGAGCCAACTGTGCCGGTACGATGTTAATCGCAGGATCGGGATTGTAATCAAGGCTCCAGGTACCATCCTCAAAATAATTGTCCGGCAATTCTCCCTTAAATACTTCGAAGGCTTCAATGTAGTCCTGTTCATTCTGTAATCCCGTGGGTATGAGAAAGTCGACGACGGCATCAGATACCAAACGGCCATCACTGCTGTCATTGCTCAATAGCCGAGCCCACTCCCGCAATTGCTCGGGATAACGCGTGAACATGTTAAAGGCAAATAAGTCATTGACCTCCCATCTCGCCTGGATGGTGGTGGAATCGATCCAGGCGCGATCTCCCGGCCAACCGGCCACATTGGGTGGATTGAACAATTGTTGTCCCTGGTCGGTGGTCACACCGTAGATAATTTCAACGGCAGATAAATTGATCCCAGGAAGCATGTCATCGGAAGGCATTCCCAGTTCTTTAAGCATGATGAGAAAATTCTCGTAAGGGCTTTTGCACTTGGTGCCTAATACGGACTCATGGAAGAAGTGCTCGCTTTTGAGTAATTGCCGCATGACCGGCGCAATGTTAAAATTATTGTCCTTAAATGTTTGAGCTAGACCCTGGACGATGTCTTCGGTCACATCCGGTGCGATGAACTCCACGTAGAGCTTCCGGCAGATGAATTCTGCGATTTCATCACTGCGGACATCGAAAAGCAGATCGTGCAGGCCCTGGTAATCATAATTACCTGTTTCTCCGAAAATGGTCTTGCTTCCGGGATCATGCAATGCAGGAACATAGCCGATTTGATCACAGAGTTCCTGTAGATTAAATCCATTGAAACCGGTAAGTGCGCGGGCGGCTTCTACAATGTCCTGTTGGGTGTAACCATTGTCCTGCCCTAAAGTAAAAAGCTCAAAAAGCTCCCGGGCGTAATTTTCATTGATATTTCCTCTGAAATTCTGCACGTTGTTCAGGAAGATCAACATGGCCGGAGTTTTTCCCACCTCTTCTACCATGGTCTTAAAGTTACCCAAACCGTGTTGCAATAAGAGGGTATGATACCAATAGAGATAATTGGGGCAGAGGTAAGCCTCTATTTTGGTGACGAGATGGTTGGTCCAGAAAAAGGCCATTTTGTCTCGAAACCCATTGCTGACCATTTCTTCAATGCTCAAATAGGACCACTCCACGACCTTGCCGATGAGCTCATCCACCGGAGGATTATTGGGGTCGTAGGTTTCGTCAGACCAGTCCGGCTCAGGTGGCAAGGGGAGCGAAAGCGCCTCATCTACAATCGCATCCACCA